>JBBQBU010000349.1:0-6427 GCA_038318015.1 Chloroflexota bacterium
AGCGCGACATCGTCATCCTCCAGGGGCGCGAGCCGAACCTGAACTGGCGCGAGTACGTCGAGATCGTGATGGACCTCGTGAAGCAACTTGAGGTGTCTCAGGTGATCGCGCTGGGCGGCACCTACGACGCCGTGTCGCACCGGGGACAGGTCAGCATGAGCGGCCACGCCACCTCGCCAGAGCTGCGCGAGCGCCTGGCCGAGTTTGGCATCACGGCGTCGTCGTATGAGGGGCCGAGCAGCGTGCAGACGGCCCTGCTGGAAGCGTGCCGCGAGCAGAACGTGTTGGCCGCCAGCCTGTGGGGGCACGCGCCGCACTACGTCCGCGCCGCCCCCAACCCGAAAGTGTCCCACGCGATGCTGCGGGTATTGCAAGCCCTCCTTGAAGTTACGGTCGATGTCAAGGAGCTTGAAGTTGCGGGCGAGGCGCTCGAAGCTAAGGTCGATGCGGCGATGGTCGAGAACCCGGAACTGCGCGAGTACGTCGATCAGCTTGACATCGTGGGCGAGCCGGAGTCAGAACCGACCGTCGAAGACATGATGGCCGATCTGCCGATCAGCCGCCCGGACCCCGCCGAGTTGATGCGCGAGCTTGAGGAGATTTTGCGGCTCGGGCGACAGGAGCGCGAGCAGGACCGCCCGCCGGAATCGAACACCTGACCCGCTGACTGAGGAGGGACCGTTCTGTGACGCTGGACGACCTGAAGGCCCGAGCCTGCGCCGCCATCGACGCGCAGCGCGACACCATCGTCGGCATCGCGAAGGAGATCGCAGGGCACCCGGAGACGGGGTACCGCGAGGTGAAGACAGCCCAGCGGGTCGCTCGCGCCTTCCGCGACCTGGGGCTGTCGCCGCGCGAGGGGCTTGCCCTGACCGGCGTCCGCGCCGACCTATCGGCCGGCAGCGATGGTCCGACCATCTGCGTGATGGGCGAACTCGACGCGCTCGGAGTCCCTGACAACCCGCAGGCCGACCCGATCACGGGAGCGGTCCACGCCTGCGGGCACAACGCGCAGATCGCCAGTATGCTTGGCGCGGGCATCGGCTTACTGGCGTCGGGCGTGCTGGCCGAACTGGCGGGCAAGGTCGTACTCTTCGCGGTGCCGGCCGAAGAGTACGTCGAGATCGAGTACCGACTTGACTTGAAGAAGCAGGGCAAGATTGAGTTCCTCGGCGGCAAGGCGGAACTGGTGCGCCTGGGCCTGCTGGACGACGTTGACATGGCGATGATGGTGCACGTCTCAGCGAACGCGGCCGATGGGCGCGTCGGCCTGAAAAGCACCAACAACGGCCTGGTGGCGAAGTTCGTCCGCTTCCTGGGCAAGGCGGCACACGCCGGCGGCGCGCCGCAGAACGGCATCAACGCGCTCAATGCGGCGTCGTTGGCGCTCTCGGCCATCCACTACCAGCGCGAGACGTTCAAGGACGAAGATCACATCCGCGTGCACCCGATCCTGACGCGCGGCGGCGAGACGGTCAACATCGTGCCGCGCATCGCGACGATGGAGACGTTCGTGCGCGGAGCCAGCATCCCGCCGATCCTCGACGCCAACATGAAGGTGGACCGCGCGTTGCGTGGCGCGGCGATGGCTATCGGGGCGGGCGTGGAGATCACGACGCTGCCGGGCTATCTGCCGCTCGCACCCAACGAGGCGATGGTGGCGATGTATGGCCGCAACGCCGAGAAACTGGTGGACCCCGGCGACATCAATCCCGACCTCGGCTCGCGTGGCGGCTCGACCGACATGGGCGATATCAGCCACATCATGCCGGCGATCCATCCGTACGCCGGCGGTGCGCGCGGGGCCGGCCACGGCTCCGACTATGAGATCGTGGATTACGAGACGGCCGCCATCGTGCCCGCCAAGGCAATGGTGATGACGCTCATCGACCTGATGGCGAATGGCGCGGCGGCAGGCCGGCAGGTGCTGGCCGAAACGACGCCGGCCATGACGAAGCAGGGCTATCTGGAACTCCTGCGCGGCCTCGAGTCGGAACGCCTCTACAACGAGTCATAGCACCTGGCGGGCTGGCACTCGTGCGCCAGCCTCTCCGCCAAAGCGTTCACGGCTGCTACGATCTGCTCGGGGATCGGTCGCATCATCCGTGGGCCATCCTCTCGGACGCTCGTGCTTCCCACACTGGCGGCCTGCTTTCTGCCCACTCGACACCCGTCCACGCCAGGTCTACAGACGTGAGTCACACCCCAGTCCGCCCGGCGCACACCGCCCGATCCCGCCGCTGCGACCGACCCGACAATGGCGCGTACCATGTGGACGCGGCCAGAACGAAAACACGCGGACGGGCCTTGCTCGACGCCGCATGGAGACTACGCCGTGACTGACATCCAGCGGCTTTTCAACCTGGGCGGCCGGGTGGCCGTGGTGACGGGCGGCTCGCGCGGACTTGGCCTGGAGATCGCGCACGGTCTTGGCGAGGCTGGCGCCACCGTTGTGGTCACGGCGCGGCGGCAGGAGTGGCTCGGGCCGGCTGAGACGGAGCTACGAGCGGCCGGCATCACCGCCAGCGCCGTCGCGTGCGACGTGGCCGATGCAGACAGCGTCCAGGCACTCGCCGATGCCGTGCTGGCGCAGCATGGGCGCGTAGACATCCTGGTGAATGCGGCCGGCATCAGTTGGGGCGCGGCGGCCGAGACGATGCCTGCCGAGCGGTGGCGCGCCGTCCTGGACGTGAACGCAACCGGGGTCTTCCTCTGCTGTCAGGCGTTCGGGCGCGGCATGCTGGAGCAAGGGGGCGGGCGCATCGTTAACGTGGCGTCCGTGGCCGGGCTGGTCGGGCAGGCGCCGGACGTGATGGACGCAATAGGTTACACGGCCAGCAAGGGCGCAGTCGTCGCGTTTACGCGCGACCTGGCCGTGAAGTGGGCACCGCGCGGCGTGTCGGTGAACGCGGTCGCGCCAGGCTTCTTCCCCACCCGTATGACGCGCGGCCTGATCGACGACCACGCCGACCGGCTGGCAGCGACAAACCCGATGGGGCGGATCGGTCGGCCGGGCGAACTCAAAGGTGTCGTCGTGTTCCTGGCATCAGACGCCGCCAGCTACGTCACCGGACAGATTCTCGCCGTCGACGGCGGCATGGTCGCCTGGTAGGCGGCTCGCCCAGGTGGCGCGTCTGGCCACGCTGCACCAGTGAGATGTGGCCTGAGAATGGCCCCGACCGGCGGCCGATGGTAGCGGCCGGAATCCAACTGGCACCTTCCGACGTCATACGAGGTGTGTACGACAGCGCGCGGCGATGTGCCACGCGCCTGATCGTCCGACGTTCTACCCCACCGATTCCTGGCGATGTCTCATCCACTGTTGTCACAGACTGGTACACTTCGAAAAGGATCGGGGGAGGATGCATGTGACAGACCGCTCAAAGACTGTAGTGATGCTGATCGACTGGGACAATCTCCAGATTTGCCACAGCCGCGACGCACCCGGAACCGAACTTGACCTGCAAGCGCTGATTGCGCTGGCACAGAGCTACGGAACGCTCGTGTCGGCCCGCGCCTACGCAGAATGGAACCTGCTTTCCGAGCGCCTCGCCGTCTACAAGGCCGGCATTGAGCCCGTGTTCGCGCCCGTCATGCGGCCCGAGAACAGCCCGCGCGAGGGCAAAAGCCTGGCCGATACGGTGATGGTGGCTGACGGCGTTGATCTGCTGTGGACCGTCGCCCCGGATGTCTTCGTGCTGGCGACGAGCGACAAGGACATGATTCCGCTGGCCCGCATTGCGAAGCAGCGCGGAGCCGCCGTCGTGGTCCTGGGCAGCGATCTGACCGCCATCCCGTTGGTGGAGATGTCAAACGTCTTCATCACCTACCGCCAGTTGCTGCGCGAGCTGGACCGCGTGTCGGAGCTCGAGGCACCGGTTGGGCGAGCACCAGCCCGTGAGCGCCGCCTGCGCGAGGCGCGCCGCCCGAACACCGAGCCGTACTCGGGTGGGCTGGGCACCGGCGGTGGCCTGGGGAACAACAGCGGCTTCGGCGGTGCGAACATCGGCCAGGGCGGACGCGGCGGTATGCGTGTCGGCACCGGCATGCCCGCCCCCGTGGCACCGATTGCGCCGTTGACAGCCCCTATCCCGCCGCGCCGCCGCATCACCGAGAGCATCATCGGCCCTGTGCCGGAGCGGGTCCTGGCCGCGCCAGTCGCCCTAGCCCCGACCATCAGTGCCGTGATCGCCCCGCCGTCACTCGCGGACACGCTTGAAGACGCAGCCGGTCTCGGCGGCGACCTCGGTCCGCGGCGACGACGACGGCGTGGTGGCCGTGGACGACGCACGGGCCTCGGCGGGGTGGGCGAAGGCGATCTGTCCGGCGCGGAGGACACGGCTGAGTCCGAAGACAGCGTGCCGGTGGAAGCCGACGCGAGCCTGCCAACGGCCTCGACCGCCACGCCAGCCAGCCCCGACGACTTCGACAACGCCGTGCTGGAACTTCTCGCCTCGCGGGACCGGCCGGGCACAGTAGCACCCGCGCGCAGTGCGTCGATGCCGTCGCCAGTCCCAGTTCCCGCCGCTGAGACGACGGCTGCCCCCGAAGCACCGTCGGCGGCAGCGGCGACCGCATCACCCATTGAGGCGATCCCGGCGTCGCGCAAGCGGATGGTGCGGACGTCATTTGGCTCGTTCGGCCCGACGGACCGCCCTGCACGCCCGATGATCAACGTGACGAAGCGATTCGCAGCCGCCCAGCCGGATGCTGCCGAATCCACGGTTGCCCCGGTCGCCATCGTGTCGTCTGCGGCGGAGCCGGAGGCGGCTAGTGCCGTCACCAGCACCGATGCACAGACATCGGACACGGCTGTCACCAGCGAGAGTACTCCGATCACGGTCGGCGCGACACCCGATCCTGAAGTCGCGCCGACTGTTGTTGTGGATGCTACGAACGTGCCAGCCATCACCGCCGAGGCCGCTGCCACCGACGATGCAGCTGGCGCGGTTGCCACACCGACCGATGCCGAAGCACCGGCGAACAGCCGCACCTCACGCACGAGCCGCTCATCTCGCGGTGGCGAGGGGCGACGGACGCGGCGGCCGGCAGCGGCAGCAGGCGCAGCCACCACCACGGCCGTCGAGGCTGTGGCTGGCGACGGCGATGAAGCCAGCCGCGCACCCCGACGGCGACGGACGCGGCGGCCGGGAACGGCCACCGAGACCAACGGCGGCGAAGGCAACTCCGCAGCCGAAGCCAACGCGACTACCCACAGTAGCCCGGCGGCTGAGGCAAGTGCGCCGACCGACAGCAGCCCGGTTGCCAAGGTCAGCAGCCCTGCTGCGGGCAGCCCCCCGACTCCGGACGCCAGTTTCACACCCGAAGCCGGCACTGAGGCCGTGGGCAGCGACGCCGGCGCGTAGGCGGCGCGCCGCGCCGCCTGCTCGGCTGGCCCACGCCAACCTGATGACTGGACCACAGCGCGACGGCCCCGTTTCCTTCCGAGGGAACGGGGCCCTTTCACGCCGCCATGGATCAGGGGACTACGGCGAGTCGCTGCCCGAGGGATTTCGTGGCGGAAGCACAGGCGCACAAAGTTGACGCCTGACCTGCGCCATACTCAGCCCGCCGACGCGCAAGCACGACGACAGTCGCACGGTGCCGACGTACTGCATTCCGTGAGCGTCGCCGCGATCGCGTTCCTGGTCTACCTGCTCACGCTGTCGCGCGGCGTCCTCGGCGGCGATGCCGGCGAGTTGCAGTTTGTCCCGCCGATCCTTGGCCTCACCCACCCGACCGGTTACCCGTTGCAGGTGCTCCTGCATTTCGCCTGGAGCCACCTGTCATTCGCCAACGTCGCGTACGGCCTCAACCTGCTCGACGCGCTGCTGGCGGCGGCTGCGGTCGGGTGCACGGTGGGGGTGGCGCGCCAGCTGGGCACCGGGCGGGCAGGGGCGGCGCTTGCGGGCCTCTCGCTGGCGTTTGGCGAGTTGTGGTGGTCCCAGGCGGTACGCGGCGACAAGTACACGCTGAACGGCCTGTTCCTGGCCGTGGTGCTGTTGCTGCTCCTGCGCTGGCGGGCCGCCCCGTCTGATGGCCGATTCGCCGCGCTGGCGCTCGCCTACGGGCTGAGCCTGACCCACCACCGGAGCATGCTGCTGGTGGCACCGGCGCTGGCGGTTGGGGTGCTGCTGGGGCACTGGCGACCATCATCCTGGCGCGGCGTACTGTTGCCGGTGGCGCTGGCTGCCGCGCCGCTGCTGTTGTATGCCTACGTGCCGTGGGCCGGCGCGCGTGGCCTGCCGCCGGGTAGTTGGCCGGTCAGCACGCCCGGTGAATTCTCCGAGTTCCTGCTCGACCGGGGCTACACGTCGCAGTTACGCCCTGACGCCGCCTTCCGGGGCCGCTTGCTTGAAGAAGGCTGGGTCTTGCTGCGGTCGTTCGGGCCGCTTGGGGTGGCACTCGGGGCGCTGGGAGCCGGCGT
>JBBQBU010000350.1:0-6416 GCA_038318015.1 Chloroflexota bacterium
TGGCTGCCGCACACGCGGCTCATCCTGAGCGCTTCGTCCGCCAGGCGCCACGTCCGCCCCAGCTTCCCACCGCTGCCTGGATCAACCCGCCCACGCCGACTATCGACTGCCCGAGCACACCTGACGAGATACGTCAGTAATCTCCCGCAACCGTTGTCTCAAACCTATTGACAGGTTCCGCGCTTCGAGCGTGCCATCCGCCCGGCACTGCCGATCACTGGTGGCGTGATTTCAATTCAGGGTGACGACCTCGCCGCACTCAATGTGCGCGTTCAAGACCGCGTGCTCGGTCCGCCAATCGAACGCGCAGCCATCTGGGGTGCATCTGGCCATGTGCTCTACGAGAGCCGATCATCATCTTTCGATGCACCAGCCATGCCGTTTGACATCGTAGGTGTTCCGCCTGCGAGTCACGTCGTCGAGATGAGCGGGGAAGAGCGCCGGCTCCGGGCATTCCACCCCATTGTGCAAGATGGCCGCCTGCTCGGGTTCTTCGAGGCCGAGGAGAATTTTGAGCCGCTCTCCGAGCACATCCACGACATGCAGATGTTCGCCGCTGCGAGCATGGTCGGATTCAGCGCCCTGCTCTACCTGCTGCTGTTCCGCCTCGTGTGGTCCGCCGCGCGCGACCTGGCTATAAGGGCGCGGGTGAACCGCCAGTTGTTCGACCGCGTCGAGAGCAGCGAGCGCCGGTTCAGATCGCTGGTCCAGCATTCCTCAGACGTCGTTCTGATTCTCGACGATGCGTTGACGTTGATCTACGTCAGTCCCGCAGCGCGGCCTGTGCTCGGCATCGATCCGCACGTGCTCGTCGGCCAGCACTTTCGCGATCTGGTCCACGTTGGGGACGTCGCTCACCTGCTCGACACCGTCGAGACTAGACTTCTGGTTCAGGGGGACAAGTCCTCATTTGACGTGCGACTGCGCCATGCAGATGGTGGTTGGCGGCAGATCGAAGTGACCGCCAGCAACCTCCTTCAGGATCTGAGCGTCAGTGGCCTAGTGCTCAACTGCCGCGACATCACTGAACGCAAGGAGTTGGAGGGGCAGCTTCGACGTCAGGCGTTCTATGATGCGCTGACTGGCCTGCCGAATCGCGCGCTGTTTCTTGATCGACTCGAGCAGGCACTTGCGCGGGGACAGCGCAACGGTGGGCAGATTGCTGTGCTCTTCCTTGATCTCGACCGCTTCAAGGTCGTGAACGATAGCCTCGGACATGCCGCCGGTGATGAACTGCTTGTTGCCACAGGCCGCCGGCTCGCATCAACGTTGCGTCCAGGCGATACGCTCGCGCGGCTCGGCGGTGATGAACTGACAGTATTGCTTGAGGAGATCGACGGCGTGTCGCACGCAGCGACGGTCGCCGATCGACTACTAGAGGCGCTCAGCACTCCATTCAGCATCGACGGGCACGAAGTGTTCGTGACGGCCAGCATTGGCATTGCCTTGAGCACACCGGAGCTGGCGACATCTCGCGATCTGCTCAGCGCAGCCGACCTTGCGCTCTACCGTTCCAAGGACAGCGGGCGGGCGCGCTATAGCGTCTTTGACCCGAGCATGGGCCAGTTCTCCGTTGATCGCCTTGACCTTGAGACTGAGCTGCGACGGGCCATTGAGCGTGATGAGTTGCGCCTGCACTTTCAGCCGCTTGTCGATCTCACGTCCGGCCGGGTGGTGGGAGCCGAAGCTCTGGTCCGGTGGGAGCATCCCCGACGCGGTCTCATTCCACCATCTGAGTTCCTCCCGATGGCCGAAGAAAACGGTTTGATCGTGCCACTGGGCTGGTGGGTACTGCGGCAAGCCTGTGCCCAGCTTCGAAGATGGCGAGACTCAGGAATCGTGCCCGACGCATTCTCCGTCAGTGTCAATCTCTCGGTGCGTCAGTTTCAGCAGGCTGATCTGGTGGATATTGTTGCCGATGCCCTGCGCGAGACAGGCGTTAGCGCATCGAGCGTGGAGCTTGAGATTACGGAGAGCATGCTCGTCGGAGATGGGCACGAAATTCTGGCGAAGCTTCGGGCGCTGAAGGACTTCGGCGTGAGCCTCGCCATCGATGATTTTGGCACAGGCTACTCTTCGCTCAGCTATCTTCAGCGCCTACCGGTCGATACTTTGAAGATCGACCAGTCGTTTGTACGCGCCCTCGGCGGCCAGAAGGATCAGGCCATCGTCGAGGCGATTGCCTCGCTGGCACACGCGCTCGGCCTGACGGTGACGGCCGAAGGGATCGAGACGATGCAGCAGGCGATGATTCTCAGAGCACTTCGGTGTGAGCGCGGGCAAGGCTACCACTTCTCACGACCGCTGCCACCGGATGCCTTCGTCCAGTACGTACGGCGGCAAGCATTGCATCTGGCACTGCCGGCCTGACGGGTCAGTCGAGGCACGCACAGCAACGCGCGCAGACGAGTTGCTCGTGCGACCCGCCAGAAGGACCGGGACGGATGCTGAGACCGGAGATCAGGCCGTCACGCACCAATGGCCGTCATTGGTCACACCGCCCGTCCCGCCGAGAACGTGAACCATCACTGGCTCGTTGCGCCCTCGAATCATCAGCGTCGAGCGTGGACCGATGGCGAACGCCGCGCCCGCCGGCGCAACCTTTCGTACATATCGTAATCCTCCCGCACAATCTGTGATCAGCGTACGAGATACCACGGATACCGGTCGGTGACGCCGCCTACACTCAGCGGCAGGCTGCGAGAATGCTGGAAATGCTCGGACGGTCCGACGGGTCGTCAGAGGCGTGCGCCAGGGAGAGGCGGCCATCACGCCCAACCACGAAGTCGCCGCCGCGCTGCCGAATGTCTTGACTCGGAGCGGCTCTGACGGTGCGCCCTGACAGGAGCAGCCGGGCGTACGGCGCAAGTGCCTTCAATGTCAGCGTCTGCCGCCACGATCCACGGGCAAGGCCGTACGCCCGGTAGATCGCGCGAGACTCGTCGGCGAAGCAACGAAAGTCCAGGTCATGATCGCGACGAAACTCTACGACTCGCTCATCCGGATCGAAGGAGGCAACAAGTACGACAGCGTCGTGGGCGGCTAACTCATCCTGCTGCTGATGCAACTGCACCAGATGCTCGACGCAGTGCAGTCACCCGAGCCAACGCAGAAAGACGATGACCACGGGCCGTCCCCGGAACGCCGAGAGTGTGATCTGTTCCCCAGTTGTGTTCGTGACGGTGAAGTCCGGTGCGCGGTCGCCAACACGCAGTGCCATCTGTCGCTTGCCTCCGGGGTGCGGGACCGCGCCGTTCCAGGCCGTTGTCCTGGCTCACTCTGTTTCATTGAATGCCATGCCGCCGATGCTGGAAGTAAGCCCGCATACAGAGTCCAGCGGCCACAGCACGTACGCTATCAGCAAGAGATCGCGCGAGCGGCCTCGGGAGGAACACGATGCGCCTACTAGACATTCTCAAAAACGTCCTGGTCCGTCCAGGCGAACAAGCCAGCGAACCGCCGTCTGCCACGTCGTTTCAAACTATCACCGAGTCGGACCAACTCGATGCACTGTTTGCCCACTCGAAGGAAGGGCCGGTCATCATTTTCAAGCACGACCCGTTCTGTTCGATCAGCCGCAGAGCATATGATCAAGTTTCCCGAGTCGGCGCGGCGGTTGCCATGATCGATGTGTCTCGGGATCGCGACCTGTCGTTCGACGTTGCCGACCAGACGGGTGTGAAGCACGAGTCACCCCAAATTGTTGTGCTGCGCGACGGAGCAACCTTCTGGCACGCGTCGCACGGCTCGATCACGACCAGAACTGTGCGCGACGCACTGGAACGCGCGAGTACGACGGTCTGACGAACGACGCGCCGAGGCAGATGGTGGCCAGGCGCGTCGTGCCTCGGACTGTGAGCGATCATGTACCAGTGGCGTGTTCGACAGCCCGACCCTGAGAGCCCTCGGTCGGCCAGAGGCCGAGCGGATGTGCGTGCTCGCGTGCCACGGGCTGGCCCGCTGCCTGGTCACCGTCAGGACGAGAAGTCTTGCCGATCTGGTCGGCGGCCCAGCGAACCACTTCGGAGAGGGTCGGATACGGATGCTGCGTATCGCCGACCGCCCAGGCGCTGACGCGGCCGGCCATCGCAACGGCCACCTCGCCAATCAACTCGCAGGCCTGGGCGCCAACGATTGACGCCCCGAGAATCTGGCCCGTGGACCGCTCGGCGATGATTTTCGCGAACCCCTCGGGCGCGCCTTCGAGCACCGCCCGCGTGACGTCGGCATAGCAGACGCTCGCAACCTCAATGTCCAACCCCTGACGACGTGCCTCCGACTCGACGAGGCCGATGGCCGCAACCTCGGGGATGGCATAGACCGGCCGTGGTACGACCCGCCAGTCAACCGCGCGTTCTGGCTCTCCGCCGGCGGCGTTCCACCCCGCCACTTCAGCAGCATAGTCGCCGGCGTGGGTGAACATGTGGCGGCCGGTCACGTCACCAGCAGCCCAAATGTGTGGCGCGCTCGTTCGCATGGAGTCGTCGACAACGATTCCTCGCTCTCCGGTCTGGACGCCGGCCGCCTCCAGATTCAGGTCATGAAAGAGCGGCTGACGGCCAGTCGCCATCAACAGTACGTCGGCCGTCAGCGTGAGTTCGGCGTCCTCTCCCGTCTTGACCCGCGCGCCTGGGCGTCCATTGATCCGTTCGAGTCCGACCGCGCGGCCCCCGACGAAACGAATGCCGCGCGCCTCGAAGGCCGTCCGTAGGGCCTCGCCAACCTCCGGATCCTCCCCCGAGAGCAGCCGCCGACTGACAATCGTGACCTCGGCGCCGAGTGCCGCCCAGAGAGAAGCGAACTCGCAGCTAATGATGCCACCGCCGATAATAACGGCTGACCTGGGAAGCGTCTCCAGCCAGAGCGCCTGGTCGCTCGTCAGGTACGGAACGTCGTCCAGGCCGGGCAGCGACGGTATCTGCGATGTGGAGCCGCTCGCGATGACGAACCGTTCAGCCGCGTAGCGTTCCCCGTCGCAGTCCACTTCGTGCGGACTGACAAATTTGACCGAGCCAGTCAGCAAGGTGATGCCCTGGCTGGCGAGGCTGGCCTCTGGCCCCTCGCCGGAGAAGGCGTCGATGATGCTCCGTGCCCGCGCAATGATCCGCGGGTAGTCGGGCTTCCAGCCGTCCACGTCGATGCCGAACTCGGCGGCCCGACGGATCGTCTCGGCCACATGGGCGGAGCGCAAGAGCGCCTTCGTCGGCACGCAGCCAACGTTCAGGCAGGTGCCGCCGAGCTTCCACCGCTCGGCCATCGCAACGCGCTTCCCACGCCGAGCGGCGGTGCTTGCGGCCGCATAGCCAGCGCCGCCCCCGCCGATGACCAGCACGTCGAACGACTTGGGCATAGTCCCTCCCGAGAGTTCCCTGACGGCGCCCGGCGAGATTCGAGACCGAGCAACCAATGCACTATGCACGTCAATCACCGGCGCCATCTCCTAGCTTTGCAGCTTCTGCCGCCGCTGACAGTGAGCAAGCTTACAGGCAGGCGGGGCCAGACGAGTTACGCTAGAGATCGAACGCGGACCATCGTCTTCTTTCGGACCAGCGTGGGAGCTTACATGACCGTTGATCCAGGCGACAGGTTGATCCCGACGCCGAAGAAACAAGACGCTGACCACGTCTTCTTCGAGTTGACCCGGACGATCTGCCCCACCTGTCGCCGCGTGCTGGATGGTCAGGTCCTCCTCCGAGACACCAAGGTCTACCTGCGGCGAACCTGCCCGGACCACGGACGGGTCGAGGTGCTGGTCTACGGCGACGCCAAAGCGAATGTCTCGGCCGCAAGGTTCAGTAAGCCTGGCACGATCCCACTGAAGTTCAGCACGGACATCGAGCGCGGATGCCCGCACGATTATGGCCTCTGTCCCGACCACGACCGGCGCGTCCGCAGCCAAAAACACCCGCACTCATGCTCAGGGCAGCCGACGACCCACCTCCCGGCTCGACCAGCTCGCCCGATTCAGCACCCGGTGACAGTTCTGGAACTGCCGCTCCTCGCTCAACCCCATCACCCGCAGAATCGCTGCCACCTTCCGATGACTGGCGGTCAGGATCGCGCCGACCACCAGCACCGGCACCCATTCCGACACCCGTTCCCTGAAGACCTCTTCAACCTGTCGCACCACGCCTATAGTCTCTCTCGGCAGGGTCACCATGGCTCACCCTTTCTTGGCAGTGGGGGTGTGTCAAGCGTACCCTGCCTCTTTCATTCCGTCTACCACATGGACAAAGTCGAGCTGAATGACTGTAGTTTGGACAATCTCGAAGGCGAAGACTCGCATTATGCCGCCCGTTTCGGTCGTCTTCGGACGACCGGATGGCGAGAGCGGGGACCTGGAGCATGGCCCGGAGGTCGGCCTGGCGATTTTCCGCGTGGTTTGGGCGGGCGAGCCGGGGTGCCCAACTGGGGGA
>JBBQBU010000351.1:0-6359 GCA_038318015.1 Chloroflexota bacterium
GTGCCGGTCGATGTCTCGGTGTACATGTTCACCAGGCTCCTGCTCGACGGCCTCCCCAACCAGCGCGACCACGACATTCTCGAACGGGGGTACATCGACGGGCAGGTGCTTGTGTCGGCCGATCTGACGGGCCTTTCACCCGAAGGCCGTCTGATCCCGGAATTGTACGAACTGCCGTCACGCGAACGGGTCGATGAGATTCTCGCGGCCCTGCCGGCCAGCACCCACGCCCGGCTGGCGGCGCTGTCTCCGAGTACACGGGTGGACCGGCTTCAGTCCCACCTGTACGTGATGCATGGAGTCGGAGACTGCCACATCCCGATCACCGAGGCCCGCCGGCTGGCTGCCGAGGCACCGCCGGGCGTCCTGCAACGGTACACTGAGTTGCGGCTGTTCGAGCATGTGCGGGTGGACCAACAGCTTTCCCGAACTGCGCTGGCACTCGACATCTACCGGCTGTACCGCCACCTGTGGCTGCTGGCGCAAGAGGTCCTCTGACAGGCCGTCGCTCAGCCGACTGGGACGGTCAGCGCCGCCGGCCGCGCGTTGGGCAGCGCTGTGCCCGGCCCGGCACCCAGGCGCTTCCGCATCTTGCGCATGGTGGGGTACCGGTCGGCCGTCTCGAAGCCGGCAGCCGTGTAGAGGCACACCGCAGCCACGTTGGCCTCGCAGACGTTCAGGTGCAACTCGGCGATGCCGTCCGAGAGCAGGCGCGCTTCCAGGGCGGCCAGCATCGCCCGGCCGTACCCCCGATGACGGCAGGCCCGCGCGACGGTCATCTGGCACAAGAACGCGCGCGCCGAGCCGGGTGCCTCGGGTGCCAGGGACGGCGGTGCGAGCTTGACCCAGAGCCAGCCGACGCGCTCACTGTCTGGCGTCAGCGCCGCCCACAGGCGTTGGCGGTCGGCGGTTGCTGCCTGTCGCTCCCAGTCCACCACGGTCGCCAGCGCGGCCCGCGCGCAGTCGAGCGCCGTGCAGCGGGGCCAGGTGCCTTCACGCACGCCTTCATCGGCGTAGTCTGCAACTTCCTCACTGATGAAGGCGTCCAGGTCCGGGCCTGTCATTGGGAGGAGCCTGACATGCATCTGGTCGTTCATCTCACGAGGCTCCCGGAGGCGGTGGCGCACTGCTGCGCCGCCGTGTCGGGTGGGGGCAGCCGCATGAGGCGGCTGCCTACGGGCCTGCTGGCACCGGGCCATCAGCCCTACGGGTTGTCGGCGGCCTGCGCGCTGTTCGCCTGCATCACGTTGGCGTCGGCGGGGGTGACATCCACCCGGCGGCGGCTCGGCACGCCGTAGCTCGGTTCGCCACGCTGCCCGGAGACCAGCCGCTCAAGCTGGCGCTCAATCGCCCGAATCGCCAGGCGCGCAGCCTGGTCCGGTGTCTGCGACGTGTGCTTGCTCGCCAGCGTCGGCCCGAGCGGCCCAAGCTGGAGCCGCACGTGCACCTCGACCTCGTGGCGACTGTCGTGGCCGGAGAAGGCCAGGACGACCATCGGTTCCGGACGGTGTTCGAGGCGTCGCCCGAGCGCGGCGAGGTGGTGACGGATGCGCTGTTCCTGATCGTCGCTGACCGGAATGCCATGCCGTTCCAACGTGATTGTCAGTGTCATGGGGAAAGTCTCCCAACGCAGATGAGGCACAAGGCTCCGTGAGCCTCTGTGAGATAGCGGCCTGCAGCGGCCCGTCCCGTGGTCTGTGCTGACCCGCTGGGTTCGACAACGCTGATGCTGCTGTGCATCGCGGAAGCTCTCTCGCTTCACCCGGCCAACCAGATGGGGCTATCTCACCATCAGTGTGCGCGCTGGCTGCGTCGTTGCCGGCTGGCAACCGTCCTGACTTTTACAGGGCGACTGCCCCTGCATATCGCAGACAGCCCGCGACGGGCGGGTGCCGCTCACCGCAGAACTCAGCCACCCCCAACGTTCGGGCCTACAATTGAAGGCGCTTCGCCACGCAACGATGCTGAGGGGTGCCAGGGTGATAGCAGCACCAGGGTGGGCGTACTGGTCATAGTGTGCCGATCCCGTCCGACAGGTAGCACCGTGTAGCGAGAGGGGAGTGCACCGTGGCCTGCGCGTCGGGCGACAGTGACCAGCCGGCCGCAGCGGCGTCAACGGTGGGGCGGCCGGCAGCGGAACTCCGGCCGGCCGCGCTGGCACACACGCTCGTCCGCAACGAGCGGCGCGCTCGCCGGACCAGGTGAGCCGCCGGCCTAGAGCGGCCACCGGCCCTCTACATCGGCGCGCACGAAGAAGGGGGCCGCCGAAGCCGCCCCCCAGTTCCAACATGACCGTGACGGTTAGCCGACCGCCGAGCCGGCCAACTCCTTCTCGACCCAGCCCATCCCCAGCTTTTCGAGCCTGGCCGTGCTTGGCACCGTCGTCTGCCGGTCCCAGTCGATCAGTTCGAGGTACTCGCGGTTCATCGTGTCGGCGTCGATGGTCACGCCGCGCACGTTGCCCTCGGTCAGCGGCGGGTCGCCGAGGATGACCGGCGGGACCTTCCAGTCCGTCAGCGGGTTGATCCCCTCGCGCAGATTGAACGCGTGGCGAATGGTCCCGATGCGCTCGCCAGCCTCCATCATCCGGTCGAAGTCCCAGGTCTCGCCGGTGGCGGCCGTCATGAAGTCTAGCCACGCCTCAACGGGGTACGAGTTGTAGCCGAACAGGCAGATACCCGCCGCGTTGATGAAGTGCGTGCCGTTCACCTGCCGCCGGTGGAATTCGGCGCGGCCGGTGAAGACACCGCGCTCGGGAATCTCCTCGCCGGGGAACGCCACCAGTTCGCCGCCCTGGGTGTGGCGGGCCGGCGTCGCGTCTAGCTGATAGGTCGGGGCCAGGCCGGCGGTGAGACGCGGATCGTGCATCGGCACCTCCGCCCCGCCAACGTGGATGGCGCAGACTTCGCTGCCGCGCCCGATGCGCTCGGCAGCCTTCTTCACGCCGTCCGCCAGCACGTCACCAAAGCCGTCCCGCAGGGCCAGCTTGTGGAGCATGGCGATGATCGCCTCGTGGTTGCCCCAGGTCAGTTCGATGCCGTCCGTGTCCTCTTTGGTAATGATGCCCCGGTTGTAGCAGTCCATCGCGAAGGTGATCGTGCAGCCGGCGGCGATGGTGTCCAGGCCGTAGCGGTTGCACAGCTCGTTCGCCTTGAGGAGACTCGGGAAGTTGTCGTTCAGCATCATCGAGCCGAACGCGGCACCAGTCTCGTATTCGACCTTGTGGTGCTTCAGCCCCTTGAACGGCCCTTCTTCCTTGACCGACATGTGGCCGCCGCAGGCCATCGTGCAACGCCAGCAGCCATATTTCTTGTCGTTGTACGTCTCGCGCAGATGCTCTGTCTCGTAGTTGACGCGCCCGGTCGGGAAGTCCGTCGTGCCGGCCCCGACCCAGTTCTTGACCGGCGAGTCACCGCTGTACGACGAACTTCCGATGATCGCCGTGGTGCCGAAGTCCGAGAAGAAGTCGTACAGGCCGGTGGTCTTCTTCATGTACTCGCGGCGCAACGCATCGGCGCGCTTCTGATCTGCAAGTGGCGGTTTCGCTTTGCCCTTGACGGCGATGGCCTTGAGGCGCTTCGACCCCATCACCGCGCCGACGCCGGACCGGCCCCAGGCCCGCCCTTCGTCGTTCATGATGCAGGCGATCTGGCTCAGTTTCTCGCCACTCTGCCCGATCAGCGCGACCTCGGTGCCCTTGCCATGGCGCGCCTGAAGGGCGTGTTCCGCGTCGTTGGCGTCCTGGCCCCAGAGGTCCGAAGCGTCGCGCAATTCGGCCGTGCCGTTGTCGATCCAGAGGTAGACCGGCTTCTCGGATGCGCCCGTGAAGAAGGCAGCATCGTAGCCAGCGAACTTGAAGTGCGGGCCGAAGGTGCCGCCGCAGTTCGCATCGCCCCAGCCGCCCGTCAACGGCGACTTGCAGACGAACACGGACCGGTTCCCCTCGATGGCGGGCGTGCCAGTCAGGGCACCAGTGAGGAAGCCGAGAATGTTCTCCGGCCCCAGCGGATCAACGCCCGGCCGCATCTTCTCGAAGAGCACCCGCGCGCCGTAGCCGTACCCACCAACGTAGTCACGTGCGATCTGGGCGTCGAGCGGCTCCTCACGGACTACCCCAGCCGTGAGGTCAACCCAGAGCACCTTGCCCATGTAGCCACCAGGCATACCAGCAGACATAGCCATAGTCTCCTCCCCAACTACCAACATGAGGCTGCGGGACGAGGCGTTGCCACCAAGCAGAGAGCCGGTCGCGTCGGGCACCATGCCAGCGGCACGGTTCCGATGGGCTGGTACTGCCGGGGTCGCATCGGCGCGCCATCGGCAATCGTCCCCTTCAGCATACCACCAAGCGTGCCGCCCGGGCGTGGCAATCTGATGCAGATTTGTAATAGGAAGATGAGACGAACAGGCGTTCTTTTCGCGTATCCTCCCACTATGCATTCACGACACTTCCTCCTGATCTCTCTCATCGTGTTCCTGCTCACGGTCGGCTGCTCGGCCGTGCAATCCTTGGCCCCAGGGCCGGCCGCCACGCCGACGACCGCGCCCCGCGCAACTGCCGCCGCCACGAAGCCAGACGGCAAACCGGCGGTCAAGCCCACTGCCCAACTGGCTGCCGCCGCGCCGTCAGCATCTCCTGCGGCGGTTGCCGCCAAGCCCACAACGAAGCCGTCCCCGGCGGCGGTTGCTGCGAAGCCGGCGACGGCTGCCACGGCTGCGAGCCGGCCACCGGCCATCGTCGCGACATCCGTTGCTGGGCTGCCGGCGGTCGGCCCGACCGCCGGCGTGAGCGCCGAGGCCCGCGCGGTGGCCCCCACCGATACGCTGGGGGTGGCCGCCTCAGCCGGGGCGGTGGCGGCCGGCGTCTCCGATCAGGAGGCGACGACGCTGTGCGGCCCCGGCGCGGTCCTCTCGACGCAGGCCGGGCACATGGCCGGCAAGTCGGCCACGGTCGCCATACGCCGCGCGGAGGTGTCGTACCAGCCGGGCGTGCGCGGCGAAGCGATGTACCTGGACGACGCACCGTACCCCAACCACGTCTTCACCGCCGTGATTCGGGGCGAGGATCTCGGCCGGTTCCAGGCGCAGTCCGCAAGCTGGCAGGGTAAGAGCCTCTGCGTGACCGGCCCGGTCGAGCTGGTGGAGCAGCGCCCACAGGTGGTCGTCACGTCTCCGAGCCAGGTGCGCGCGGCCCGCTGACCGTCGCCTGGACAGCCCGGCCGCTGCTTGGGCAGTCAGAGTGAGGTGGGCGGACCACTCGTCACAGGAACGGGCGGGGCCGGGGCAACGTCCGCTGCCGCACCGAGTCCTGCCCAGCCGTCGGCCAGCACGCGGCCCACGATGGTGAACCCGCCGCTCTCGTCAGGCTGCACCACGATGGCCTCGCCTTCTTCGATCTGGAACCCCAGCGCGGTCTCAATGTTCAGCACGTGCGTCACGAGCGCGGTGTTGGTGCCCGGCTCCGAACGCTGCGCCAGCAGCGCACGCAACGCCGTCCGGAGGCGCTCGCGGTCCCCAGGGGAGTCGTCGGGCGACTCGGATATCAGGTCGTTGGTTGCCTCGGCGCGACCGAACGCGAGCCGGGCCGTCGCCAGGGTGCGGCAGTACGGGCTGGCGAGGACGACGCCCACGGGGACGCCGACGGTCCGCATGCCGTCCCCAATTGCTACCGCCTGCTCACGCCCCTGGTCGGACAGGTTGCGCTGCGTCGCGCAGTTCTCCAGGTTCTTGCGGTCCGCGTCCCGCTGGCTCTGGTCGGTCGCCGCGTGCCGGAACAGCAGAACGTAGCCGCCACCTCGGAGCGCATCAAGGAGCGCCGCCCCAGCGAGCGGGTCGGCTGCCTGCGCACGCACCGCCGGGCCGCCAGTGACGAACAGCCCCAGCAGCAGGACCATGAGGGCAAACGGCTTCATGTTACCGAGTGTACCCCGGACTGCGGCCCTCACCCCCGACCCCTCTCCCGCTTGCGGGAGA
Organism: Chloroflexota bacterium; assembly: GCA_038318015.1. GTDB lineage: Bacteria > Chloroflexota > UBA6077 > UBA6077 > JACCZL01 > JADZEM01. Next base: position 5,974 of record JBBQBU010000351.1, read on the forward strand.
GGGGGGCAGGGGGTGAGGGCAATCAGACATGCAGAAAGCGCTCGTGGGCCGCTCAGGCTGCACAGGTGATGCACCGCGCCGCCCACGGCAGCGCCCACAGCCGGTGCAGGTCGATGTCCGTGCCGCACCGCTCGCAGGTGCCGAACTGCCCGCTCTCGATTCGCCGCAACGCCCGGTCGATGGCGGTTAGCCGCACCGTTGCCGCCTCAGCCAGCCCCATGTCGATCTCCTCGTCCGCAAGGTCGCTGGCGACATCGGCCGGGGCGCCGAGGGCCGCGCCCTCTTCCGCCTGACTCGCACCGAGAGCATGCTCGGTCTCTGAGCGGGCGCGCAGGTTCGCCGTGATCTGCTCGCGCTCGGCCAGCAGGATGCGGGTGAACTCGTTG
>JBBQBU010000352.1:0-6352 GCA_038318015.1 Chloroflexota bacterium
CACCCGCGACAAGAAGCCGGACCTGCTGCTGGTGCTCGACCATCCCGAGTTGCCGCTGCACAACAACCCGGCCGAACTCGGCGCACGCCAACGCGTCCGCAAGCGCGATGTCAGCTTCGGCCCGCGCAGTCCAGCCGGCTCATCTGCCTGGGACACCTTCATGACCCTCGCGGCTACCACCCGCAAGCTCGGCGTCGACTTTGCGGCCTACCTGCGCGACCGCCTCACTCAGGCCGGCCAGGTTCCACCCCTCGCCGCCCTCATCGCCGCCCGCATTACCGCCCGCGCGCCTCAGCTTGCTCTCGCCTCTGCCTGACTCATCCCAGGACCGCTACCCTGCCGGATTGAGGTTGTACGTCTCTCTCATCAATCGCTTCCCACAGGTTCATCAAGGTGGCATCATCCAGTATCGACACCCTCTCATCGACTTCTGCCATCGGCACGGTTACGATCCATAGGCATGGCGCGTTGATAGCCCCTGACAGGATCGGCTACGCTGGCCGAGCGAGGGGGACAGCCATGAAGATTGCAGAGGTTGAGTCGCTGGTCGGCGGCGGCGGCCATTTCGTGCGGATCACCACCGACTCCGGACTCGTGGGCCTGGGGCAGAGCGCCTGCTGGGGCTTCCCGAGCGCAGTGCACGAGGTCGTGCAGACGTTCCGCGAGTACCTCCTCGGCAAAGACCCGCTCCGCATTGAGCACCACTGGCAGTACCAGTACCGTATGGGGCCGTTCCGCGGCTCAATCCTCTCGGGGGCCGTCTCAGCCGTCGATATCGCCCTCTGGGACATCAAGGGCCAACACTTCCAGGCACCCATCTGGCAACTGCTCGGCGGAGCCTGCCGCGACAAGATTCGACTGCACCTGCTGATGGACGGCGGCTCGCCGGAGATGGTCCACGCCAAAGCGACGGCAGCAGCGGCCGAGGGGTTCACCGCCATCAAGTTCGACCCGATCCCGGACGGGTTCCAGGATATGTCGCTGGCCGCGCTGATCGCCGGCACCGTCGATCAGGTGGCAGCCGCGCGTGAGGCCGTCGGCAAAGACGTCGATATCGTGCTGGAGCTCCACCGGAAGCTGACGCCGTTGCAGGCCATCCCGCTCTGCGACGCCCTCGTCGAGTTCCGCCCACTGCTCATCGAGGATCCCATTCAGATCGACTCGATCCAGTCGCAAGCCGAGATCGCCACGCGCGTGACCAGCGCCATCGCGAACGGCGAGCGGATGCACAATGTCTGGGAGTTCCGCGAGTTGCTGGTGGCCGGCGGCAGCCAGTACGTGCGGCCGGACCTGGGCCTTGCTGGCGGCATCACCCACGTCAAGAAGATCGCCGGTATTGCCGAATCGTTTCACGCCGGCGTCATTCCGCACAACTTCCTGGGGCCGGTCCTGACGGCAGCATCGGTGCACGTCATGGCCTCCATCCCCAACTTCACCTTGCAGGAGTACTCCAAGGTGGACGAGCAGCAGGCGTTCGCGTTCCCCGGCACCCTCACGCGCAGCGGCGGCTACCTGATGCTGCCAGACGCGCCGGGCCTGGGCGTGACCCTCGACGCCGCGCGACTGCCCGAGGTCGGCAAGAACCGCATCGCGCCGAACGGCCTGCCGCTCCGCAACGACGGGTCCGTGGCCTACGCCGTCTAGCGTGCCAGACACCCGCGCCGCAGCGTCGCGGCCACACCCGGGAGTGCTTCGAGTATGAAAGTCTTGCTGCTCGGCGGCGCGGGCCACGTCGGCACGTTCATCACGCCGTATCTGCGTCAGCACCACAGCCTGCGCGTGCTCGATCTTCGGCCGCCGCGCCACTCGGACGTAGAGTATGTCGAAGGGTCCGTGTCCGATCCTGATGCGCTGCGCCGCGCCCTGACCGGCGTGGACGCGTTCATCTGGGTGGTCATGCGGAAGCCCCAGGGCGGTTCGCTCCGCGACCAGGACATCCCCACCATCATCGAGAACTACGACGTCAACACCAAAGCGCTGCACCTGACGCTGTTCATCGCGCAAGAACTCGGCGTCCTGCGCGGCGTCTACACCAGTTCGATGAGCGTGCACTACCGGATGCGCGTGCGCTTCGAGCAGGAAGAACTGGTGCCCTACGACACGCCCACCGTCTACGGCCTGAGCAAGGGCTTTGGGGAGCAGATCTGCCAGTACTTCGCCCGCTGGTGGGACATGAACATCGTGGCGCTGCGGATCACCGGGCCGCGCACCCGCGAGCAGTATGTGGAGGAGCGCCGCAATCCGGTCATCCCGAGCCAGGGCAAGCCGCTGCTCGTGACCGACGAGGAAGACCTGGCGACAGCCTATCTCGCGGCGCTGGACGCGATCCAGACCGGGCACGGCCGCTTCGACGCCTTCTTCATCGCCGGCGACGAGACGGAGCGCGAGCACAACCTGTCGAAAGCAAAGCGCGTACTCGGCTGGGAGCCGCGCTCCCACCGCCACGTTGACGCCTGACCGGCAGTGTGCGGGCCGCCGCGTTACCATGACCATGCCGTGGGCACCGGTGCCCGCTTCCTGCCGCCAGCCGCCGCCTATCTGCCGGCCGACCTTGATCCGTCGTCCGAGCGGACCCAGTTCCTGGATCGTCCTCCCATGACCTGCCTACATTCCCCAGAAATCGGCGCGGCCGAACGGCAACTGACCGAGCGACTCGGCCTGAGCGCCCGTCAGGGTGCGCGTCACCTCGGGCAGCATCGCCCATCCAGCAGGCAAGAAGACTGATCCACGGCGGATGCAGTCGGGGCCGGCACGAACGCCGCCCGCGCCGCACATGTTCGGCGAACTGACCTACGTCGGCCGGCGGCGATGGCCGGACCCGGGCACCGGGGCTGGCGGCGCACAGTCGGGACGTTCGTCACCGCAGACTCGGGACAGACGCCCTGGAAGGGTGGCGCCTCAGCAGGCGTACGCTATCACTAGCGCAACAGGCGCCCCCTCCGGATCAGCTTCCGCGCGCGAGCCTGCTGCCACGTGGTTGTCGGGATGCTCTCGGGAATGAGACCATCTGCACTCAACGGCGAGTGCAACAAAGGGGAACGGTCATGTTCGATCCGCATGTGAGCGCGCCACTGAACCGCCGCAGCTTCCTTCGGTTGGCGGCCGTTGCCGCCGGGGCCGTTGCCTCTGGGTCGCTACTCGCGGCCTGTACGCCGGCCAAGACCTCAGCGCCGAGCGCACCAGCGGCCGGTGCCGCGAAAGCCCCCGCCTCGTTCAAGGGCACGACGCTCTCGATCCTCCAGGGCACCTACTTCATCGCACCAGGGCAGGATCTGTACAAGAAGCAGGCGCAAGACTGGGGCACCCAGAACGGCGTCACGATGAACACCGACTTCCTAAACTGGCCGGACCTCCAGCCGAAGATCGCGGCTTCTGTGCAAGCCGGCGGCCTCGACATCGTGGAACTGTGGCCGGTCTGGAATTACCTGTACAAGGACAACCTGGTTGACCTGACCGACATGGCCGAAGAGGTCGGGCAGCGCGGCGGCGGCTACGAGTCCTACGTCGCGAACTCTGCGAAGGTCGGCGACAAGTACCTGGGCATCCCGCACGGCACGTCGAACGCCTCGATGGCATACCGCATCAGCATGTTCAAGGGGGCCGGTGTCGCGGACGCTGAGGACGGCGGCAAGATCGACATGACCTGGGACCAGTACTTTGACGTCGCGAAGAAAATGAAGGCACAGGGCAAGCCGTTCGGTCAGGCGCTCGGCCACAGCACCGGTGACCCTCCCGGCTTCTGCTACCCGTACATGTGGGCCTGTGGAGCGATGGAAGTCGAAGCCGACGGCAAGACGGTAGCCTTCAACAAGCCCGAGTTCGTCGATGCGATGAAGCGGTTCATCCAGGCCTGGAAGGACGGCTACGACGAGACCGGCACATCCTGGGACGACAGCAACAATAACCGCGCCTATCTCGCCGGTCAGATCTCGTCCACGTACAACGGGTCGAGCATCTACTTCGGGGCGAAGAAGGACAATCCGTCCATCGCCGAGGACACCCACCACATGCTGATCCCGAAGGGGGCAGCCGGCCGGTTCTACATTCTGGAGACCCGCACCTTCGCCATCCTCAAGAACTCCAAGAACATCGACGCAGCGAAGGCATACTTGCAGTGGTGGTTCCAGGATCAGCAGTACGGCGATTGGTTCCACCTACAAGAGGGATACTTCCTGCAGTCCACCAAGAAGTGGGCCGCCGACCCGATGTGGGAGAAGGATCCCAAGATGGCTCCGTTCCGCGACCAGCCGAAGTACGGCCGGAACCAGGGGTACGCTGGCCCAGGCAACGAGAATGCCTCGCTGGCCTGGTCGAAATTCATCGTGGTTGACACCTTCGCGAAGGCCGTGCAGTCCGGGGATGCCGATGGTGCCATCAAGTGGGGCGCCGAAGAGATGAAACGGATCTACAAGGGCTGACCACGAGCAGTGCAGCACCCGCCATATCGGCGGGTGCTGCCACTACCTGCGTCTGTACACCCCCGTGTATCCCTTTTCTTATCCCATCCAGTGACGCGGGGCCGGCACCGCCGCCGCCCCGTTCCGGAGAGGATCCCGAGCATGCTTGCCACGTCTAAGAGCGCCGTCGGGATCGTGCCCCCTGTTCGGCCTCGGTTCAATTTTGACCCCCGGCGCATCCTGGAGCGGCCCTCCAGTCTCGGCGTGGTCTTGATGCTGCCGGGCGTACTCCTGCTCCTCGTGTTCATGGCATACCCGTTCGGCCTCGGCATCTGGCTCAGCCTGACGGACAGCCGCATCGGGCGACCGGGCGAGTTCGTCGGGTTGCTCAACTTCCGCGAATTGCTGACGGACAGCATCTTCCGCCAGACGGCGCTGAACACGTTCGTCTACGCCATGGTGACGGTGCCATTCAAGCTCGCGCTCGGCCTGGGGCTGGCGCTGGTACTGAACCAGGCGCTGCCATTCCGGAACGCGGTACGGGCGGGCGTGCTGTTGCCGTGGATCGTGCCGACGGCCCTGAGTAGCCTCGGCTGGTTCATGCTGTTCGATCCGGTCTTTAGCCCGTTCTCCTGGCTGTTCCGGCAGATGGGCGTCATCGACCACAACATCAACTTCCTGGGTGACCCCGGGCTAGCGGTCGCGTCGGTCGCGCTGGCGAACATCTGGCGCGGCATCCCGTTCTTCGCGGTGACAATCCTGGCCGGGCTGCAGACCGTGGGCCAGGAGTTGCACGAAGCGGCGGCCATTGACGGCGCGGGCGCCTGGGATCGCTTCTGGAACGTGACGATCCCGGCGATCCGGGGGATCGTGACAATTGCCACGCTCTTCTCGATCATCTGGACGTTTGCCGACTTCCAATTGATCTATGTGCTGACCAAGGGCGGGCCAGCCAACCAGACCCACATCTTCGGGACCTACGCGTATCAGATCGGCCTGAACGCGACGGCTATCGGGCAGGGTGCGGCCATCGCGCTGTATATGTTCCCGATCCTGGCCATCTTCGCGTCGATCCTGCTGGTCTACCTGCGGAAGGAGAACTAACCGTGGTTGGCAGTATGGCGCTGGGCCGACGACTCCTCGGCATGTACATCCCGCTTGGAGCCTTCCTCGCGTTCCTGCTCTTCCCGTTCTATTGGATGATCATGGTGTCGTTCAAGCCAACGACCGAGTTGTTCAACCTTGAGAACAACCCCTTCGTGTTCCGGTCGTTCACGCTCGACAATTACACCTATCTCTTCCGAGAAACGGCCTTCCCGACCTGGGTGATGAACACGCTGATCGTGTCGGTAGCATCAACGGCGATCTCCCTGTTCTGTAGCGTGCTGATCGGGTACGCGCTGGCGCGGCTCCGATTCCCTGGCAGCAACGTGATGGGCATCGCCATCTTCATGGCATATCTGGTCCCGCCGACGCTGCTCTTCCTGCCGTTGGCCCAGGTGATCGCCCAACTGAATCTCTACAACAGTTACTGGGCGCTGATCCTGACCTACCCAACGCAGTTGATCCCGTTCGCATCCTGGACGCTGATGGGGTACTTCAAGACCATCGCCCCGGAGGTGGAAGAATCCGCGATGATCGACGGATGCAGCCGCATCGGCATCCTGATCAAGGTGATCCTGCCGCTGTCGATTCCCGGTGTGCTGTCGGCCGGCATCTTCGCCTTCACACTGTCGTGGAACGAGTTCCTGTATGCGCTGGTATTCATGAACGCTGGCTCGATGAAGACACTCCCGGTCGGCACCGTCAGCGACCTGATCAAGGCAGATGTGCTGTTCTGGGGTTCCTTGATGGCCTCGGCGGTGCTCGGGTCGGTACCAGACGCGGAGAACTACTCGTTCTTCGTAGAACACTAAATCGCAAAATAACACGACTTAACTACAGTCAACTCGAAG
>JBBQBU010000353.1:0-6346 GCA_038318015.1 Chloroflexota bacterium
GGATGCAGTGATGAGTGACGACGAAGCACACACGTTCTTTCGGGCAGGCACACTGTTGGGGATCGGCATCAGCCTCGGAGTTGTCGTCGGCATCGCAGTCGGCTCGGTTGTGGCGTTGCGCCTCGGCTCCGAAGTCGTCGATGGCGTGCGTGGACTGATTGAGCGCGTCTCTGGCCGAAACAATCAGGTTCACTTCGAGTTGCTGCTGCAATAACAACTCTTTGACTGAGCAGGACACGTAGAGAAGGGCCAGCGCTCAACGCGATGGCCCCTCTGCTGTGTGTGTTCCTCACCGTGATCCGGTGCCGTGTTGTTGTCAGGCGCGCGTTATGGTGATGCGGAACGTGGTGCCGCCGCCGTCGCGGTTCAGGTGCTCAAGCTCGCCGCCCGCCTGCCGCAGCGTCTCCCGCGCCAGAAACAGCCCCAGCCCCAACCCACGGATGCCCGCCTGCCGAGCGAGGCCGCCGCGCTGGAAGGGTTGATACAGTCGTTCCGCGTCATCCTGCTCCATGCCGATGCCTCGGTCTGCCACGTCAATGACGACGGCTTGCGGCGTCTCCCGAATCGTCACCGTCACGGGCGCCCCGGTGTCCGAGTAGCGCACGGCGTTGGTCAGGACGTGCAGCAGCGCCTGATTGAGGCTGGTCGGATTGCAGCAGGCAGTACCACGCCCGGTCATCTCGATAGGATGCGCTTGTCCGTCTCGTCGCAACACTTCGTGGATCACGCCGTCCACAATCTGTTCGGCCTCGACCTGCATGGGGGGCGACGATTCCTCCCCGGACTCTAGCTCTGCAAGCTCAGAGAGCGCGGCCAGCATGCTGGAGAGCCGGGTGGACTCGCGGACCACCACCGCAAGGGCGTTCGTGGCGCGCGGATCGTTCTTCAGATTTCGCTGAAGGACCTGCGCGTAGCCGTGGATCGAGGTCAGTGGCGTCCGCAGCTCATGGATGACGGCTGATGGCAGCGCCGGATGTGATCGGTCAGAAGGTTTAGACGGTTCGGTGGCGGAAACCGCCGAGATTCGCTGTGCCCAGGCGTCCGAGCGCGAACTGTCGATGAGAACGCCCTCGGCCGCCGACCGGTCGGTTTGTTCGACCGTGTCCGTATGCGTGCGAGAGGCCACATTTGGGAGTTCGCCGGCTGGCATTGGATACACTCCGGGGTACGGGATAGGATGTGCGGACGCTGGACAATCCAGATGGCGCCCTTGCACCACCCAGATCCGATGCCCTTACCCTGTAGCACGAGTCATGCCAGCATGAGCACACTTGACCAGCGGCCACCTCTTGATGACCCGACGCAGCCCGCGTTGCCGGATATCATCGGCGATGTCGTATTCGGCTCGATGGACAGCCCGGTCGTCGTCTGCACGCTTGGGAGTCGGACGCTGCTGCCGGCGCTCGCGGGTCGCCCCGAGATTGCCGTCGCCGGGCGGGTCTTCACGGAGAACGTCGGCATCGAGCGCATGGTGCAGAATCTCGTCGCCTTTTCCTCAGTGCGGTACCTGATCGTCTGCGGACGCGAGACGCCACATCACGTTGGACAGACAATCCTCGCACTGCATCGTTCGGGCCTGGACGCCAACAATCGAGTGATCGGCTCGCTGGCGCCCGAGCCGTTGATGCCGAACCTGACCCTGTCCGATATCGACCGCTTTCAGAAGGCGATTGTCCCCATTGACATGATCGGCGTGACCGACGCGGAGGCGATCCTCGCGCGAGCGGCCGAACTCGCCGCCAATGTGCCCCCTGAACTCGAGCAATCGGGCGAGCATGGTGCAGCCCCGCCGACGCCGCCGCCCGCTGAGCACGTCATGGCGACGCGGGACCCGGCCAGTGCCTGGATCTACGATCCGACCGGCTACTTCCTGATCTTTGTGGACCGCGTCCACGCCCAACTGCGGACGGAGCACTACGACCAGCAACATCGGCTCCAGCGCGTCATCTGGGGCAGCGGGGCGGACGAAATAAGCCACACCATCGTGCGGCTGGGGCTGGTAACGCTGCTGCCGCACGCGGCGTATCTGGGCCGCGAACTGGGGCGGGCCGAGTCGGCGTTGCGGCTGGGCCTGCACTATGAACAGGATCGGCCGTTGTCGCCACTGACGGCGACTGACGGCGGCAGCGCGATCTGAACACCTCGGAGAATCCGATTCGGGGCGCCGTTGAGCCGATGCGCGGCTGGCGCCCCGCTCACGCAAAGTTGTTGGAGGGAGCCGCTCGTGGCAACCGTTCTCGCAATTTCCGCTCACCCAGATGATGAACTGTTCGGGGCCGGCTATCTGGCGAAACTGGCCGCCGAAGGGCACGACCTGTACTTGCTCTGCACCACGCGCGGTGAAGGCGGCGAAGTTGGTGAGCCACCGGTCGGACCGAAGGCGCGGCTCGGGGAGTTCCGCGAGATCGAGATGCAGAACTCGGCGGCGGCGCTCGGTGCGCGCGGCCTCTGGTTCCTGGATTTTGTCGATCCGTGGATGGAGATTGGCGGTGAGGCGCTGGCAATCGACGCCGCGCCGGGCGTGTTCTGCGCCGCGCTGGCCGAACGGATCGGGGCGCTGCGGCCCGACATCATCGTGACGCACGGGTCGAACGGGGAGTACGGCCACCCTCAGCACGTGTACACACACCGCGCGGTGCTGGCCGCAATTGGCACACTGGCTCCCTGGAAACCTGCCGAATTGCTGACCTGGTGCGCCAATACCGGCGACGCCGAGCCGGATCGCGTCATCAATCAGGATGACGCGGCGGATATCGCGCTCGACGTGACGCCCTGGTTCGAGCAGAAGCTTGGGGCGGCGGCGGCGCACGTCAGCCAGCACGCCATGTTCCTGCGGAACAACAGCGCCTCTGCGCTGGCCAACACGATGCGGCGGCACGAGGCGTTCAAACGCTGGCCGCTCGACCGGTTCCCGACTGTTGACGAGGTGGTCCGGCCCGATGGTCGCGAGGTCGATACCTGGCGGTAAGGCCTCAAGGCATTCGTCAGGCAACGGTGAGACACGCGCCACGCTACCGCTGGCTGTGCACGGCAGGACGGACGCCCAAGACGGCCGGGCAGTACCATTCACGCTGCAACCTTGCCTGAGTTCCGTCCATCCCGTCGGGGTGGCGGGCCGGGCAGACTGGTCCGCCCATGATTTCAGATGTTGGAGGGGCAGCAGATGCCTCGCTTTGCCGTGTACGAGAGTCCGTTTCAGGTGACGCTAAAGGGGGTGGCCGCCGGACTCGTCGGCACGTTGGCGATGACCGGCGCGCTCCAGGCCATCGCGCGCCTGGTCGTGCGACAGCCCGCCGAGCCTGACGAGCAGGAGACAGCAGCCGCCGAACTGACCGCTCTCGACTCCTCCCCGCCGCTGCCGCCGACCGAGCAGGTTGCGGAACGGCTCGCCAATCAGGTGTTCGGCACGGAACTGTCGTTGGAAACCCGGCAGCGGCTGGGCATGGGGATCCATTGGGCCTACGGCGCGTGCTGGGGGGCACTGTCGGCACAACTGCAACTGACGCTGCGTCCGCCGGCCATCCCGTACGGCGTGGCCCTTGGGGTCGCCGTCTGGGCGGTCGGACCAGCCCGACTGGTGCCGGCCCTCGGCCTCTACGAGCGGCCAGCGTCGTCGGGTATCGTGCGGCGGCTGATCGCCGTGAGTCTGCACGTCGTCTATGGCGTCGTGACGGCCTTGACGCTTGAACGATTGAGCGTCAGCCGGTGAGCACGCCGGCGGGGGCGGCATCAGCGCGGCCTGGCTACGGTTGGGTCTGGCCGGTGGCTAGCGTCCTCTTGCGGCCGGCCACCCTCGTCACGTTCGGCCTCGTGGTCGGGGCGCTGCTGCCGATGAGCCTGCTCACGACGGGCGTCTCATTCTGCCCGTTCAAGGTCGCCACCGGCCTGCCCTGTCCTGGCTGCGGCATGACGCGGGCCGCCATCGCGCTGCTGCATGGCGACCCGGCCACGTCGCTCTTCTTCCACCCGCTGGCGGTGCCGTTGGTGGCGGCGGCCGTCGTCATCGGGCTGGCGGACGGCTGGTACTGGTGGCGGAGTTGCAAGCCGGGGGCCCCACCAGCGCCACCTTCCTGGCTCATCGAGCGGGTGATGCTGTCGCCCGCGCCGTGGGTCGCCATCGCCGTGCTGGTGGTGGTCTGGTTGGTGCGGCTGCCGCTGTTCGTGCTGGGGAACTGGGTCTACTAGCCGGACGGTCCAGCAGCTAGGCAGTCAGGCCAGCGGCAGCGTAGCGGCGAGTTCGAAGGCGGAGTAGTCCGTGTACGCCAGCGTCCACGGCCACCCCGATCAGCACCATGTTGAGGGCGACCAACGGTACGTAGTAGTGCGACGAGTCGAAGCCGAGATTGGCGGTGACGACGGCGTATGTCGCGCCAGTCCAGCAGAGGAACAATACCGCCGGCCCCGGCACCCGCCGCCGCACCTCCCGAGCACTACGCCTGATGGTGACGGCCAGCCCCGCGACCACCAGCAGCACGTCGGGCGCGAGGGGCGCGTCGCCATGCGGCGTGGCATTGGTGTCGAACACGCGCAGGGCGACCCGTCGGACGCGGTCGCTCAGCGCCTCGGGCACGGCCTGTCTGACAAAGATCATCCGCTGAAAGGCCATCTCGTCCTGGCGGTGCTGCACCAGGAGGACGATCCGCTCGGTTGGCCGCTGGTATAGCAGCGGATTGACGGCCACGAACAGGATGCTGGCGGCGATCCCGACATCCACCCAGTAGCGGAAGCCCGCAGTTCGCCTGGTGGCGGCCAGCGCGAAGCCCTGCTGCATCAAGACGAAGATGCCTAGCCCGAGTGCCCCAAGCGCGCCGTTGAGCTTCGTCGCGGCGGCCAGCGCCAACGCCGCCCCAAGTGCTAGCGGCTGCCAACTCGTGATGCCCGGCCGAACGACGCGCGGCAGTGTCCAGAGGGCGAGCCACAACGCCAGCAGCCCGAACGTGGCGACGATGGACTCGGCGAGAGCGCGCGTCCAGGCCGTACTGAGGAGGGGATTGACGAGCGCCAGCGCAACAGCGACCAGGCCGGCGATGGTACCACCCAACTGCCGTGCCACCGCGTAGAGCAGCGTCATGGCCGTCACCGCGAACACAAACGTCACCCGGCGAGCGTCGGCCAGCAGTCTCGGCCCCGGCACGTTGCCTTCCCGGTCGTTGTACGCGCGGGGTTGGAGGCTGTCATACCGCCCATTGAGCTGGTCCGGCTGCCAACCTTGGAGCCACAGCCCAAAGCCGATGATGTAGCGGGCGAGCGGCGGATGCGTCAGCACGATGTAGTTCGGCTGCCAGGCGGGGCCGAACAGATCGCCGTCCAGGACCGTGATCCAGAAGTAGCGGCTGGTGGCGATCCATCGACTTTCGTCTATTGAGAAGACTTGTGTGTCCGCTGGTCCCCGCAGCGCCAGGGCGGTCGTTACGACGACGAGAACCAGCAGCAGGAACTCGCGGCTGAATCGCCGCCAACGGGCCGCATCAGCGGGCGGTCCAGCCTGACACAGGGGCAAAGCCGGCCGTGACGCCGATGTGATGTCGGAGGGATTGACGGCGGTTCGCCAATACACGAACATACGTTCAGATCAAACGTTCGACAGTGACGGCGAACCGCGATCATGACGTAATGGCACAGACTCTGCGATGTGTCCGGGGTGACAGTTTCCACGCAGAAACGGGCGTACGCTTAGTGGGCAGCCGGCGCGCAGCCTGCGAGCCACTGGCGTACCGGCAGCAAGAATGAGGCGATGGGGGACGATCATGGTGGTTGACGAAATGGGGACGATCTGGCTCTCGGATCCGTGGCTGACGGCAGTTTTCGTAGCGGTGGCCGTCGGGCTGATGGTCTGGTGCCATCGCTGGCTTGAGACAGGTACAGTGCCGCCGGTGCACCGCGCCCTCCGTTCCCAACGGGCGTACAGGCTACGAGTGACGCGCAGCCGTGGCCTTCCACAGCAGGCCACGGCCACACGCCACATCGCGCCGCTGCTCAGCTTCCGACCAGAGCGCACGGCCTCGGCCCGCTCGCGCCCCCTGAACAAGTTGCCGCGTTCCGCGTGACGTCGGCAGCGCGCGACGCAGCGGGCCATGGGCGACCTCGCGCTCAGTTGCCTATTGGGACGGTCGTCGGACCGTCCCCGACGCTCAGTGGCAGGATCTCCACCGAGACGAAGCGGGCTGGGCGGGCCGGCTTGTTCTCCAACAGGAATGGCTCACGGCCACTCTCGTAGAAGTAGCCGTCGGTGCCGTAGGTATCGGAGCTATTGTTCCAATCCTTCCGGACTGTAGCAGTCCCCTCCTGCACGAAGTAGATGGCCGGTCCGAGCCGCGTATGAATTTCGGTCTTCGCCTTCGGGCCG
>JBBQBU010000354.1:0-6342 GCA_038318015.1 Chloroflexota bacterium
CGGACGGCCACCAGGCTTGGCGGCGGGGAGCAGGGGATGCAACAGCTCCCACTGCTCGGCGGTGAGGTCGGTTGGGTATGCTTTCCGAATCATACTTGACCATAATCCACCCACCTACCCCTTCGCACACACTTTCTCAGACCCGACCAGCGATGTGCCAGGAAACACGATAGCGAACCCTAACCCGACGCTCGTGAGCACGGCTTCCTGACGTCCAGGGGGTATAACCCTGTCCTGACGACCGCCGAGCTTCGTCAAACAGTCGCCTGTAGAAGGAGCGTCGCGTGAGCATTGAAGAGCAGCGTGCCTACGACCAATGGCTACAACAGGCTCGACCGTTCCTTGAGGCCAAGCAATGGGGCGAGGCGATGAAGGGCGTGCCCACGCTGACCCTCGACCCGGCGCAGCCACTGCCATTGACCAGGCCGCTGGCGGAGTGCACAGTCGCGATTGTGACGAGCGCTGGCCTGACCGCGCCGGGCCAGCCACCCATGGACGGGCCACACATTGAGGGTGACTACACCATCCGTCTGCTGGACACGAGTCTGCCAACTCAGAGCCTATCGACCTGGCACACCCACTTCGATGTCGCGTCAGCACAAGAGGATTTCAACATCGTCTACCCGATTGACCGGCTGAAGGAGCTGGCCTCCGAAGGCGTGATTGGGCGGGTTGCGGCGCACGGTGTGAGCTTCATGGGTTACTTCACCAATGTCTTCCGCATGCGCGATGAGGTTGCCCCCCAGGTGGTCGGGGCGCTCAAGGCTGACCGGGTTGACGCTGCCTTGCTTGTCCCTGTTTGACCACGATGCCATCAGTCAGGTGGACTGATCGCTCGCGCTCTGGAAGAGCAGGGAATCCCAACCGTTGAGATCGCCACGAATCGAGGTCCAACCAGCGTCGTGAAGCCGCCGCGTGTGTTGTTCACCCCGCACGAACGCGGGCAGAACCTCGGGACGCCTGGTGATGCCCCACTCCAGCGCGCGATTCTGCGCGCTGCCCTGGAACTGCTGCACACGGCGCGTGAGCCGTTTACGACGGTCGACTGGACGCCAACCTAACCAAAGGCCACGGCGGGCCGCCATAGCTCCCAGGACAAGGCGCTGGCCGTTGGGGTAGAGCAAGCTCTACCCCAACCCAACTGTTGGCTAACCTGGGCGTTCTTAAGATTCGTAAGAACCTGGTAATCAGGCCAGGATACAGTCGAAGAAGACCGCATCGGCGTCGGGTTGTGACAAGCATATCCGTGTGATCGGGGAAACCAGCCTGTGACCGGACTGACTGCGCCGCCCGCCCTCGACCCTCGGGCGCTGAGGCGGGGACTCCAGAAGACGTACGCCAAGATCGCCCTGTTTCCCGAGCGGGTTCACCACATCCACACGGGGCGGATACTCGCTGAACGTCTCGGGTACACCGTGGACGAGCTGGCCGGTGTGCCGGAGACGGCGCTACAGTCGTTCTGTGGCGCAGCACGGCCCTTCGAGTTGGGAACGGTTGCCTGTGGCGAGACCATCCTGGACATCGGCTGTGGGAGCGGCACGGATTTAATGATCGCGGCTCGACAGGCCGGGCCGTCAGGGCGCGGGATCGGCGTCGAATTCTGCGAGGAGATGGCGAAGACCGCCGAGGAGGCGGTCCGCCAGACCAGGCTGGGCACGGTTGAGATCCGGCGCGGCGAGGCCACGGCTCTGCCGGTCGATGACGCCTCCGTGGATGTCGCACTCGCGAACGGGGTGGTCAACCACCTCTGTCCAGACAAGCTGGCCGCGCTGGCCGAGGTGTACCGGGTGCTGCGTCCGGGTGGCCGTCTGCTGCTCGGCGACATGGCCGTTGGCATCTCGATGCCGCCTGAGGTCCGGGCGATCGTTGATCTCTGGACCACCTGAATCGCCGGCTCACTGCCGTTGGCAGAGTTGATCGAGACGCTCCAGCAGGCCGGGTTCACCGACATCGTGACCGGCGTGCCGGTTGATGTCCTGGCCGGGGCAAAGGGTGAGCCGCCGGCCAGGCAGTTTGAGCCGATTGGTGTCGCCATAGCCGCCCGAAAGCCCGGATCGGGAGAGGATCAATGATTGAAGGCGCGGTGTCGCTGACCGACGACGCTCAGGAGAGCGATTCGGGGGTTCCACTTCGACCGTACTGCCCCGGTTGCGGCAGCTGGGTGCGCGACGGAGATCCACGCGACGAGCATGAGACGGTGGCTTTGCCCGCCCGTATCTGGATCTACACGAACTACGACTGTAACTTCTCGTGTAGCTACTGCCTGGCTCAGTCCAGCCCGAAGGCGGCTCGGCGGGCGCTCGCAGTAGACGTGTTCCGCCAGGTGGTGGACGAAGCCGATGCGATGGGCTTCGCCGAGATGTACTTCACTGGCGGCGAGCCGATGCTGCTGCCCGAGCTGCCGGAGATGCTGGCCTACGCATCAGCGCGCTTCCCGACGGTCGTGTTGAGCAACGCGAGTCTGGCTCATGGCGTGCGCCTGGAGCGTCTCCGAGCCGTGGCCAATGACATGATCGCCATCCAGGTCAGTCTCGACGGCGCGACAGCAACCGCCAATGACGCGTACCGTGGCGCCGGCACCTGGGAGCAAACGCTGCGCGGCATTCGCAATCTCCTTGAGGCTGGCATCCGCGTGCGCATCTCAACGACCGAGACACCCGCCAATAGCCACGAGATCGATCAGATCCGTGACCTCGCCATCACGTTGGGCGTCGCGGCTACGGATCATTTCGTTCGGCCGCTCATTCAGCGGGGCTTCTCGGATGAAGGGCTTGAGCTCGGGCGCGCGACGCTTGTCCCTGAACTCACTGTTGATCGCGACGGTGTCTACTGGCACGCGTCAGCGACCGAGGAGGATTTGCTCGTCACCGAGGAGATCTTTCCATTGCGGCGTGCTATGGATCTGATCGCCATTGGCTTCCGTGACTCCGGAGGCGACGAGCACGCCCGACCCTTTAGGTGAACGTAACCCTCTGCCCCCCGTGCGGGGGTCATCCAAACGGCACCTGCTGCAGCAGGACGCCGGACCGCATCGTAGCGTATGGCAGCAAACTCGACGCCTTCAAGGATACCTACCATGTCGATTGCCGCGTCTCAGAGCGTGCGAACACAAGAGGCTTCAAGCCGAGCGACGCCGTGGACGGTGTCGATCATGGGGGGACTCATCGCGACCGCCGCCGCCATGACGGCGATGTTCTGGTTGCGCTTTGCCTACCAGATCCGAACGCTCCCTGAGCGAGTGATGGAGTGGGTGCTCCTGTTCGTGTCACCACAGACGCTCGAAGAGGGGATTTCTCAGTTCGGGGCGAACGCAAAGGTGTACGCGCTGTACGTGGCGGTTGCAGGCATGGCCGCCATCCTGTGTGCGCTTGGCGTCGCACTCCTGCGCTCCATACGATCGCCGTGGGCACTGGTGGCCGTGGGTCCGGCGCTCTACCTTGTGGCGATGGGCGTGGTGATGCCGGTCACCGGCGGTGGGCCATTCGGATTCGAGTTGCTTCAGGATTGGCGGCTCGTCAACGCCGGGTACCTGATGGTCGCCTTGACGTACGCCGCGCTGCTCGTGCTGGTGCGTCCGGTCGCCGATCTCCGCATGCGTGATGCCGATCGTGGCGCTGCGGGACTCGCCCAGGAGACGGCCGTCTCTCGTCGGACAGCCGTGGCCTCGCTGTCGACGACCGCACTGGCTGCGGTCGCGACGATCTGGTTCGGGCAGCGCGGCGCGACCGCCGGCAGTAGCCTGCCACTGGCACGCATCCCGGTCACATCGGAAGCTGCCGGAGCCGCCTCGTCCACAGCGGCGTTGCCGCGGCCGGCCGCACCCGCACCCGCGCAGCCATCTGGCGCCGTGACAGAGCCCCAGGCTCGCGCTATCGTTCCCACTGCCCCAGTGCCGCCAACAGCGCCACCGGCCACACCTGTCCCAGCGCCGGCCATCGCGTTATCGCCCACACCTGCGTCCGCCGTGGCGATCTCGCAGCCCTCCGCTCCCGCAGTCGTGGCAAGATACCCGGTCCCGCAGGTGCTCGCGAAACAGCTCGTACGTGATGAGAACGGCGCGATCGTCGGAGGTGTGCGTCAGCCGGGTACGCTGGCATCGCTGATCACGCCCACCGCGAACCACTACCACGTCACCAAGAACCCCGTGTCCGATCCAGTGATCAAGCCAGAGGAGTGGAGTCTGGCGTTCGATGGAGCGGTCAACAGTCCAGTTCGGGTTGACTATGCAACACTGCGGCAGCTTCCAGCCGTCGAGCTGGCGAAGACGCTGGAGTGCATCAGCAACCCGATCGACCAGTGTGAGAATACCGAGTTCGGCTGCGAGCTGATCGGGACGGCGAACTGGAAGGGTGTCCGGCTTGCCGCGCTGCTCGACCTCGCGGGCGGGGTGAAGCCAGGCGTGACCGCCGTCTCCATCATCAGCGAGGATGAGTATTCCAGCTCGATCTCGCTCGAGGCGGCGCTCGACCCGAACACCATCGTGGCGTACGAGATGAACGGGGCCGTACTCCCGTACCAGCACGGCTATCCGGCCCGCATGTTAGTGCCAGGGCGCTACGGCTTCAAGAGTGCCAAGTGGATCAGGGTCGTTCGTCCCGTGAATCAGGCGGTGCTCGATTGGTATGGTCAGCGGAATTGGAACAAAGAAGGCATCGTGCACACGATGACCAGGGTTGATGTGCCGGCCCCATCAGCCTCACTGCCGGCGGGAACCCAGCGGCTCGCCGGCATCGCCTATGCCGCAGACCGTGGCGTCTCGAAGGTGGAGTACAGCGTCGATGGCGGCCAGACCTGGGCAACCGCGCGCCTGCTGGAGCCGCAGCCCGGACCGGATGCCTGGGTGCGCTGGGAAGGGTCATTCACCGTGACAGCGGGGGCAACGGTCGAGATCGTGGCGCGGGCAACAGATGCTCAGGGTGTGTTGCAAGAAGAGGCGTCCACCCCGACGTATCCCGACGGCGCGACCGGGTGGCATCATCTGACAGTAACGGGGGCGTGAACGGCCAACGGCGATAGCCATGTGTATCGATAGCAGTTGTATTGCGACTATGAATCGCTGAGATGCAATGGCGCAAGGGACGGTCAAGCTCCAGAGCCCGACGGGTCGATCTCGTCGGGCAGCGTTCTTCGCAGTTCTTCTGCTTCGTCGTTGCGCATCCCCCGTCACCCGTAGCGTGTGATCTTTCCCGTTTCGTGAGTTGACCCCGTGTAGCTCACGTTGCCGAGCGTCAGGGCGTCGGCCCTTCAGCGACGGCGGCTCGCCGTACCGGCCGCCTTGCTGGTGGAGCCTGCGCCAATGGTGGCGCGCTCCTCCACCACCAAGTCGCGCTGCCCGCGCCGAGCCAGGTGGTAGGCGATGGAGTAGCCAATCGCGCCCGCGCCGACGATGACGACCTCTGCCGCCTGTGGGACCATCTCCGACCCCCGTTCCGCCTGGCGCATTATAGTTGCGAGCGGTGCGCGCTCGGGCTCGTCCCCAGGACTGCCCGTCGCCTATCCCGGGGATACGACGTTCATGAAGACGATAGACGACGATCGCCATGTAGGATGTGTGTGCGCCAGCACGTGCGGCGCGCGCCCCCGAACGAGTGCGGCCAGCGGATAGCGGGTGGGTGTCAACATGACGGCAGGGTCCATGAAACGGGTCGGCATTCTCACGGCCGGGGGCGATTGCCCCGGCTTGAACGCGGTCATTCGCGCCTTTGTGAAAACGGCAGAAGCCAACTGCGCGTGGGAGACCGTTGGCATCCTCGACGGGTTCGAGGGCTTCCTGGTGCCAGACGGCATCCGCGCCCTCACCGGCCGTGACGTGCGCGGCATCCTGACGCTCGGCGGCACGATCCTCGGCACCAGCAACCGCTGCAACCCGTTTGCCATCCGCACCGTTGTGGAAGGCAACGACAGGATTGAGGATCAGTCAAGCATCGTTCTGGACCGCATCAAGGAGCTCGGCCTCGGGGCGCTGGTCGTCATCGGTGGCGACGGCTCGATGGCGATTGGATCGCGGCTGGCAGAACTGGGCGTGCCGGTGGTCGGCGTGCCGAAGACGATTGACAACGACCTTGCAGCAACGGACGTGACCTTCGGGTTCGACACGGCGGTCAGCACTGCGACGGACGCCATCGACCGGCTGCGGTCCACCGCCGAGGCCCACCACCGCGTCATGATTATCGAGGTGATGGGCCGTAATGCCGGCTGGATCGCCCTTGAAGCCGGCCTGGCCGGCGGCGGCGATGTCATCCTGATCCCGGAGATTCCGTTCCAGGTCGAGCGCGTGGCCGAGGACATCGAGGCGCGCAGCCGGAGCGGGCGCACCTTCAGCCTCGTCGTGGTGGCCGAGGG
>JBBQBU010000355.1:0-6333 GCA_038318015.1 Chloroflexota bacterium
CACCGCCACACCAGCGACCAACTGCTGATCGTCACTGACGGCACTGGTGTCGTCGCCACGGAGGGCGAGGAGCGTACCGTCTCGGCCGGCGACATGATCCTGATTCCGGCCGGCGAGAACCACTGGCACGGCGCACCCGGCACAACCTCGATGTCCCACATCACCATTCAGGCGAAGGGCAGCTCGACCACCCAGGTTGAGGAGTAGGGTTGGCCTGCTCCCACGCAGGGTGCGGGGCCGCTATGGCAGCATGACCGTGCCGACCTCGACCAGTTCGCCGGCATCGGACGGCACGGCGGCACCCTGCTGGTCGCGCCAGCCCAGGCGCACGCGGTAGGTGCCGGCCGGCGTGCCCGGTGGCGGGCGCAGGTCGATGGCCTCCGCCACCAGTTGCCCACGATCCCATTTCGTCGGCATAAGGTACGGATCAAGCGGGGCGGTGGCGACCTCGGCCACCACGCGCCCATCTGACGCGACTAGTTCGGCGGTGCGCGTCCACGCCCCGAGCTTCCCCAGGGATTCCCAATAGGCTGTCAGTCGCACCCGCCCCGGCCGCTGCTCCAGGTCCGTGCCGAACAACTGGAGCACGCCGCCGTATGTCGTGCTGGTTGGCGTCGTGGGCACCGGACGGTCCCGCGTCAGCAGCATGATCGTCTCGCCCCAGACGCGCACCGTATAGCGTGGCTTCCGAGTCAGCACCGTGTCCTGGTCGGTCGCATCGAGCGCCCGCCGTGTCTGCGAGTCCGTTACGTCGAAGAGGAAGACGTCAACGGCGCGCAGATCTGGTCGCATCGGCGCGGTGTACAGGGTGGATGGGAACTGGTAGACCTCCGGCCGGTGCGCGAGGTGTGGCACCGCCCGGCGCGAGGCGTCCACCTCGACAGCCGGCGGCACCAGCGCAACGGCACGCGCAAGGTCTTCCTCATGCTCGGTCCAGGCCAGCCAGTCGGTATCGTACTCGCCGCCGCCGGGGAAGTAGCTGTACTCCCAGAAGCAGAAGACGAGCGTCAGGGCCATAACGACAGTGAAGATGCGGGGCGGCCAAACTCGACGCGCCGCGTTGGCCGAGCCGTTCGCCGCCGTCGTGCCGAGCCGGCGGAACAGCGTCCCCAGCCCGGCCGCCGCCGCAAACCAGTAGACTGGCAGCACCGCCCCGGCCCAGTGCCCGACGACATTTCCTTCGCGGTCGGCCAGGAACAACAGCGCGAACGACGGGAGCGCCAGCCACAGGACGTGCGGCGCGAGCAGCGGCAGCCCGAGCGTCGGCAGCAGAATCCAGGTGGCGGCGTGTGCGCCGCGCGGGCCGCCGAGCCACTCCAGCACCAGGGCCGGCTGCTCATATAGTTGCTCGTAGTGGTCGAGGGTGCGGTTGCCGTCCACACCGGCCAGGGTGCGGCGGTCGTGGAAGCCGGGCATCACGACCAGCGTCAGGATCAGTAACCAGGCAGCCGCCAGCGCGCCAAGCGCGAAGCCGGTCCACTGGCGGTGCCGCAGCCAGAGATACGCTCCGGCCGCCCCGACGATAGGGGCCGTCTCCTCCTCGAAGAGTAGCGCCAGCAGCAGCCAGACGACGGCCGCCCGCGCTCGGCCCTCCAGCACCGCTCGCACCCCAAGCGCGACCGGGAGCGCCGCCATGACAATCGGGTGGAACTCGGAGAAGGCGATGCGCGAGGTGGCCGGCATCAGCAAATAGCCGACGAGCAGCCCCAGCGCCGCCAGGTTGCCAACGCGCGGGCGCGCCCAGCCGAAGAGCGGCAACCCGGCCGCCGCGAGGCTCGCCTGCTGGAGCAGCAACAGGATGCGCGGGTCCGGCACCAGCCCGTACAGCGGGGCGATCAGCGCCATCACGGGCGCGACGTGCTCCGCGATATGCAGCCGGTTGTCTTCGAGCAGCGTCGAGGCGAACGGGCGGCCGTGGCCCGTGTTCCAGATGACCTGGGCGTAGATGCCCATGTCGCGGGCGCGGGTATGGAAAGTGTCGTGCTGGCGGACGGCCACGAACGCGAAAAGCAAGAACGCCAGCGCCGTGACGGCCCAGGCGGCGCGCGTTGCCCATCGCTCCGCTGGTTGCCTCGCCACGGCTGCCGTCGCAGTCTGGCTGTCGGCGTGGTCGGCTTGCTGCGGCAGTTGGCTGGCTGCTGCGTCGGGCGTGGCGGTGATGCTGGAGGTGGACGGCACGAAGCCGGATTATCCGCCACTGTTCCGGGCGCGGGCCAGTTTAGCGCCCGCGCCGGACATCAACCGTCCTACTGCTTGCGGAGGACGCGGCCCGCCAGCCCGCAGCTTCGTCATGTCCGATGGCAGCAGCGCGTGGGCAATGTCCACCTCGCCAGCCTGGAGGGCCAGCACGCGGGTGTTCACCTCCTGGATTGAGCGGACCAGGATGCGCGCGGTCTTGGGGCCCCCAATCGCGGTACCCTGCGTAGGCGCTCAGGGTCAGCGACTGCCGCTCCACGAACTCCGTTGGGACAAACGGCCCGGTAGAGAGGACCGATCCATCCGCTGCCGTCTTGCGGATAGCGACATTGAATGCCGCCAGACTGCTCGCCATCGAGCCGACCGGGACCGGCGTGCGAATGTCGAGCGTCAGACCGCTGGCGGTGAACTGCGTTCCGGCCGGGATAATCGAGGTGGTGCCGGGCTGGGCCGCCATCGACGTCTCTAGCGACGTCTTGACGGCCGCCGCATCGACGACACTGCCGTCATGAAAGGTCACGTCCGGCCGCAGCGTGACGCGCCAGGTGAGTGCGTCAGTCGAGTCCAGGCGGGCTGCGATCCACGTCTCAAGCTGCATTGTCGGCCGGTAGTGGCCCAACGAACGGAGAGGGGAAGAGTATGTCCGAGCCTGCCTCGCCAGGGATAGCCACATTCCCTGTGCTGGTGGCGTGTGGCGCGTGCGGCAACGTCGATGACCTGATCCTCGTGCTCAGCTCCAGTTTCGGGCTGACGGCGCTCCTCGCACTCGGCCAGTACTTCTTCGACCGCGCTCGCCAGTTGCTCGGTCTCCGTCGCCTGAGTCCGGACATGATCGAGACTGCGTTCTGTTCGCCTGACATCTGTGTTCAATCCGGTGAGCGCACGACCGCGCCAGATCAGGACGGCTCAGACGACCATCACGCTCATGAAGTCGCGCTCGAACAGCACGCATTGGAACGGCACACGTCAAAAGTTGCCCAAGCTCACATCGCAGCGCGCCACTGGAACTGCCAGCGCCAGACCGAGCGAAGGTGAAACCTGTCAACTCGATGGAGGGGCGGACGCTCCCGTCGCGTTCCGATCAGGACGGGAGGAACGCGACGATCTCGCCCTTACCGCTAGGCAGTACGCCACCGTAGGCCTCGTCGATGCCGGCCACGCGCGCCACCCGCTCGGCGGTGGGTTGATTGTCGCCGCTCAACAGCACGGTCCGGATGCCCATAGACCGAAGCTCCGCGACGGTGCTCGCAGCCTCGGGGTGCAGTGTTTCCGCGAAGACGAGCAGGCCACCAATCTCTCCATCCACCGCCACCGGCACCACGGTCCGTCCCGGCGCGGCCCGGTCCGAGAACAGGCTGATCGTCTCGGCCGGAACGGTGACATCTCGCGACGCCAGCAAATCGGCCTCCCCGACAACCACCGTGCGGCCCGACACGATAGCCTGGACACCCAGGCCGGGTAGACTTCGAAGCGATCCGGATCGGCGAGGGCCAGGACGCGCTGTTCAGCTGCCTGGATGACGGCCCGTCCGGGCGGATGCCCGCTGACTCGCTCCGCTGCTGTCGCGAGCGCAAGGATGGACTCCACCGTCAACTAACCTAGCGGGAAGATCCCAGGGCCGTTGCGACCGACGCGAGCAGCATAGACTTCAGCCGGTTCCGCCGAGTCACACATCCCAAAGTGTTACTGCTGTCCCATCCGCTCAGTGCCACACTCCGGCCCGCTTCGCCGGTGAGATGTGCGGCGTTCTCTGCATTCAAGATGCGGTCGAGCCACAATTCCACCCGTGCTCTGCCGCCGCTGGAGACCATGTTCATCCTGAAGGCCTCGGACGTCTCTGTGTGCGAGGCGTAGAGTCGCGTCCACCATAGTGTGACGCAGTCTCGTCACGACACGACGTATAAACTGCTGCAGATTGCCGCGTCATGACACAGAGTCGCATTTGACAGTCTATTCTCGGGAGCGGTACAGTCACTCAACATGAGATCACGTCTCGACAGGCATCCGCGAGCTTGCGGACACGCCTGAGACACGGTCTCCGCCCTGCAGCATCTCCCGTGGGATGCCATCCCACATCATTGGAGGCGGCCATGTTCCGCATCTCGCTAGTTCTTGTGCTCGCGTTGCTGGTAGGAAGCACAGTCTCTGTACCGCCAGTCTCTGCCCAGCCAGCACCGATCAAAGTCGTGACGAGCATCCTCAACATCGCCGACATGATTAAGAATGTCGGCGGCGAACGGGTCGATGTCGTCGCCTTGGTGCCGGCTGGTGATGGCCCCGAGGATTTCGAACCCAGCCCGGCCGATGCTGTCACCCTCAGCAAGGCGCGGCTGTTTTTCGCCAACGGACTCGGCTTGGAGGAGTTTCTCGATGGACTTATCGAGAACGCTGCCAACCCGCAGCTAGAAATCGTCACGCTCTCCGAGGGTCTGCCGACGCTGACCGGCTTCGGCCAGGGTGCCGATGAGGGCGGGAACCCGCACCTCTGGCTCGATCCTCAGAATGCCATCGCCTATGTCGATACTATTCAGAAGACGCTCAGCCGGATCGACCCGTCCAACGCCGGCATGTACCAGGCGAACGCTGCCAGGTACACGGGCCAGTTGCAGGAACTTGATGCGTCGATCCAGCAGCAAGTAGACGCCCTGCCTCAGGGCCAGCGGGTGCTCGTCACCACCCATGACGCATTCCCATACTTCGCAAAGCGGTACGGTTTCACCTATCTCGCCGTGATCAACGCCAGCCCGGACGCGGACCCATCGGCCCAGGAGTACGCTGCCCTGTTGAAGTCGGTCAAGGACAACAAGGTCAAGGCGGTCTTCGGTGAGGCCGGTTTCAGCGAGCAGTTCATTTCCCAGCTTGCGGCTGACACGGGAGCGGCGTTTGTGGGCGACCTCTTGAGCGACACATTGAGCGCGGACCCGCCGACGAATACGTATCTCGGTGCCATGACGTACAACGCCGACACGATCGTGGGCGCCCTTAAGTGAAACCTGCCCTTCTTGAGCAGCCAGCGCTGCTGCTCGACAAGGCCGTGGCGGGCTACGACCACGGGATCGTTCTGGACGGGGTCAGCGCACGGCTGTTCCCCGGCCAGGCGGTGGCCCTGCTCGGCCCGAACGGCTCTGGCAAGAGCACGCTCTTGAAGGTCATCCTCGGTCTGCTGGAGCCGCTTGCCGGACGGGTCGAGGTGCTCGGGTCGCCACCCTCGCAGCTGGATCGCCGCCGGCACCAGATTGGGTATGTGCCGCAGTTGCGCGACGTGGACCGCGCCTTTCCGGTGACGGTTTTCGATCTCGCCATGATGGGCCGGAGCGGACGGCTCGGCCTCTTTCGACGGGCGTCTGGGCGGGACCGGAGCCTGGTGACCCAGGCCCTCAACCGCGTCGGACTGAGCGATCTCGCTGCGCGTCCGTTTGGCACGTTGTCTGGCGGCCAGCAACAGCGCGCGTTTCTGGCGAGAGCGCTCGTGCAGGAGCCCGACCTGCTGGTGCTGGACGAGCCGGCGGCCGGCGTCGATGAGGAGAATCGCGAACGGATCGGCCAGTTGCTGACTGAGCTGCTCGCTGACGGCATGCCGATGCTGATCGCCACCCACGATGTCGAGGAGCTGCGCCCGCTGGAGATTGACGCGTACTGGTGCCTGGCTCGCGGTGCGCTGACAATCGACACGCATCATGCCGCCGATCTGCACGGGTCTCCAGGGCTCGCTCGTGTGCCGGGCCGGGTAGGCGGGCTGCGCGGGCTCGACCGGCGCCCGCCCGCGTCGATCTAGCCGATGGAGTCGCTCTTCGCGTGGCTGATCGAGCCGCTGTCGTTTCCGTTCATGCAGCGCGCACTTCTCGGCTCGATTGGCGTGGCCGTGCTCTGCGCCGTGGTCGGCACGTTCGTGGTGCTACTCGGCCTTGCGTTCATCGGCGAGGGCGTATCGCACGGCAGTCTGGCCGGTCTGGCGCTCGCCTTCATCCTGAAGCTCGATCTGTTGCTCGTCGGCATCCCGTTTGGGATCGGCCTGGCACTGCTGATTGGCTACCTCGCGGAGCGCACGCGGACTCGCTTTGACGCGGCGGTCGGCGTGGTCTTTGCCACGTCGGCGGCGCTGGGGATCGCGTTGATCAGCGCGGTCCGGATCTTTCC
>JBBQBU010000356.1:0-6329 GCA_038318015.1 Chloroflexota bacterium
GGGGGCCGCGCGGGGGGCCACCCCAGCGCGCGCCCCCCGATTTGCGCGCCCGGGGGGGGCCCGGGTTCTACCCCCCCGGGCCCGCCACGGCTTTCTGCACGTTTCATCGTTCATCATTCGACACCCTTTTGTGGTGATTCAGGTACAATAGGTCTTCAGCGAACCGACCTAGGGACGGAGAGATCCGATGGCTGACCGTTTTGACAAATTCACCGAGCGGGCGCGCAAGGTCTTGCAGCTTGCGCAGGAGGAAGCTCAGCGGTTCAACCACAACTACATCGGGACCGAGCATCTCCTTCTGGGCCTGGTCCGCGAAGGCGAGGGCGTCGCGGCCAAGGTTCTTGCCAATCTCGGTGTAGAGTTGAACAAGGTGCGGTCGGCAGTTGAGTTCATCATCGGGCGCGGTGATCGGACAGTGACTGGCGACATTGGCCTGACGCCGCGAGCGAAGAAGGTCATTGAGCTCTCAGTCGATGAAGCTCGGCGATTGAATCACCACTACATCGGGACTGAGCACCTGCTGCTGGGTCTGGTGCGTGAGGGTGAGGGCATCGCGGCTGGCGTCCTTGAATCGCTGGGTGTGTCCCTCGACAAGGTGCGTAGTCAGGTGATCTACGTCCTGAATCAGAGCCAGAGCTACTCGCAGCAGGAGTCTCGCCACACCAGCAAGACGCCGGTGATCGACCAGCTTGGCATGGACCTCACAGCCGCAGCGCGCGCCAACAAGCTCGATCCTGTTATTGGGCGGGCGCGCGAGATCGAACGGGTCATCCAGATCCTTTCGCGGCGCACCAAGAACAATCCTGCGCTGATCGGCGAGCCGGGCGTCGGCAAGACGGCCATCGTCGAGGGGCTGGCCCAGCGGATCGCATCGGGCGACGTGCCCGAGACGCTGATGGGCAAGCGCCTGCTCACCCTGGACATCGGCTCGTTGGTTGCGGGCACGAAGTACCGTGGCGAGTTCGAGGAGCGTCTCAAGAAGATCATTGAGGAAGTGAAGAACTCGGGCAACTGTGTCCTGTTCATCGACGAGCTCCATACGCTCGTGGGTGCGGGTGCGGCCGAGGGCGCGGTTGACGCCGCGAACATCCTCAAGCCGTCGCTGGCGCGCGGCGAGCTTCAGACCATCGGTGCCACGACCCTCGACGAGTTCCGTAAGTACATTGAGCGGGACGCGGCGTTGGAGCGGCGGTTCCAGCCGGTGCTGGTCGAAGAGCCGTCCGTCGAAGAGACGATCGAGATTCTGAAGGGCATCCGCGAGCGCTATGAGCAGCATCATCGGCTGGAGATCAGCGATGAGGCGCTCAAGGCGGCGGCCGAGTTGGCAGCGCGCTACGTGCCTGACCGTTTCTTGCCAGACAAGGCCATTGACCTTGTAGACGAGGCGGCATCCCGCGTCCGCATGCAGCGCGCGAGTGCCCCACCGTCCTACAAGGAGATGCTGCGGAGCCTGGAGTCGGTCCAGAACGAGAAGGAGTCCGCCATCTCGGCCCAGCAATACGAGTTGGCTGCCGAGTACCGCGACCAGGAAGCCAAGCTGCGGGCGAAGCTCGAGAAGATTGAGTCTGGGTGGCAGAACCAGCAGAGTGCAGACAAGCCGGTCGTCGGCCCTGAAGATATCGCGCATGTTGTCGCGATGTGGACGGGTATCCCGGTCATGCGGATCGCGGAAGAGGAGTCCCAGCGACTCCTCAAGATGGAGGAAGCTCTCCACAACCGGGTCAAGGGCCAGGATGAGGCGATCTCCTACATCGCGAAGGCGGTCCGTCGCGCACGGGCTGGCTTGAAAGACCCGCGCCGTCCGATTGGCAGCTTCATCTTCCTCGGCCCGACGGGCGTCGGCAAGACCTTGCTGGTGCAGGCATTGGCCGAGTTCATGTTCGGCAGCGAAGAAGCCATGATCAAGATCGATATGTCGGAGTTCATGGAACGGCACTCCGTGGCCCGCCTTGTCGGAGCACCTCCTGGCTACATCGGGTACGAGGAGGGCGGTCAGCTCACCGAGGCTGTGCGGCGCAAGTCGTACTCCGTGGTGCTGCTGGACGAGATCGAAAAGGCTCATCCTGAAGTCTTCAACATCCTGTTGCAGATCATGGACGACGGCCGGTTGACGGACGCCAAGGGCCGCAAGGTTGACTTCCGTAACACCATCATCATCATGACCTCAAACGTGGGGGCCGACCTGATCCGACGCGAGTCCGTGCTGGGTTTCAACACCCCGAAGGATCTCATGAAGGATGCCAAAGGTTCCTACGACCGGATGAAGGACAAAGTCCTCACCGAGATGAAGAAGTTGTTCCGTCCTGAGTTCCTCAACCGTATTGATGCTTCGGTGGTGTTTAGCGCGCTGGCCCCTGAGCAGGTGCGGGAGATCATTGACCTGTTGCTTCAGCGAGTGCAGACGCAGTTGACCGAGCAGCGGATGACGCTCGAAGTGACTGAGGCGGCGAAGGATGTCCTGATGACGAAGGGCTTCGATCAGATTTATGGTGCGCGGCCGATGCGCCGGGCCATCATGACGGCGATTGAGGATCCATTGGCTGAGGGATTGCTGAACGGCACGTTCCAGGCCGGTGACTCGGTGCTTGTCGATGGCCGAGATGGTGAGGTAGTCCTCGAAGCTAAGGAGCGGGAAGCGCCCGCCCCCGAGCCGGAGCCTGCCGCAACCGCCTGACGCCTCGCACACTGTGTTTGCATCTGGGGCGAGCCGTAAGGCTCGCCCCTTTGTTGTCCGGCGGCTACACCGCCACTGCATTGTCCTACCGAGCAGGGCCGCGCAAAGGGAGCGGAAGCCAGGATGGCGAAGGCACGAACCGAGTACGTCTGTCGCGAGTGCGGAGCGAAGTCCGTCCGCTGGGCCGGCCGTTGCCCCGAGTGCCAGGCCTGGAACACGCTGGATGAGCGCGTCGTGCGGGCCGCCACCAGCAGCGGCGGTGGGTCGGCATCGCGGACCCGCCTGACCGCGCCGATGACGGCCACACGCCCGCTGCGCCTAGCCGAGATCGACGTGACCGACTTCGACCGGGTGCCGGTCGGCATTGAGGAGTTCGGGCGAGTGCTGGGCGGCGGCATCGTGCCGGGGTCGCTGGTGCTGATCGGCGGAGACCCCGGCGTCGGCAAGAGTACGTTGCTGGCCCAGGTCTGCAACGAGGTCGCCAAAGAGAACGGCCCCGTCCTGTACATCTCCGGCGAGGAGTCGATGGCGCAGATCGGATTGCGGGCGCGCCGGCTGGGTCTGGAGGCTCACGATCTGCTCTTCGCCAGCGACACCGATCTCGGCACCATCATTGAGGTCATCGAGAATGCCAAGCCGACGATGGTCGTGGTGGACTCAATCCAGAGCATCCACAGCGCCGACGTGGAGTCGTCGCCGGGCAGCGTCAGCCAGCTGCGCGAATGCACGTTGCGACTGATGCAACTTGCCAAGAACAGCGGCGTCAGCATCTTCCTGATCGGGCACGTCACTAAAGAGGGGGCGCTGGCCGGGCCGAAAGTGCTGGAGCACATGGTAGACACCGTCCTCTACCTGGAGGGCGAGCGCTACCACGCCTACCGCCTGCTGCGCGGCACCAAGAACCGCTTCGGGCCGACCCACGAGGTCGGGGTGTTCGAGATGCGGGGCGAGGGCATGGTAGAGGTCGCGAACCCCTCGGCGGCGTTCCTGTCGGAGCGCGGCGAGGGTACGACCGGCTCGTCGGTGCTGGTGACGATGGAGGGCACCCGGCCGCTGCTGGTCGAGGTGCAGGCGCTGGCAAGCCGCAGTTCGCTAGCCGTGCCACGGCGCGCCGCCAACGGCATCGAGAACAACCGGCTGCTGCTGGTGTCGGCGGTGCTCGGGCGGCGGCTCGGGGTGGCGCTGCACGACCAGGATTTGTATGTGAACGTCATTGGCGGGTTACGGATTGACGAGCCGGCGGCTGATCTCGCCGTCGCGCTGTCGATTGTGTCCAGCTTCCGCGACCGCGAGGTGGACCCGCGCACCGTCGTGACTGGCGAGATCGGGCTGTCCGGCGAGCTACGAAGCGTCGGTCAGTTGGAAATTCGGCTGCGCGAGGCCGCCAAGCTGGGTTTTGAGCGGGCAGTCGTGCCGCGCTCGACCGCGCTGCGCGACATGGCGGGCCTCGGCCTTGAGTTGGTGCCGGCCTCGACGCTCCGCGAGGCGATCAATGCGGCGCTGCTGGCCTGATTAATTCCTCGGCCACAGGTTCAGGCCGTTCTGATCCTGGTCGCGCCCTGCGCCTTCCCGTCGGATTCTTTGACCTTTCGCGCGGGCATCGCTAGAGTTGAACCAGGGGCACACCGGACTTTGTGCTCATCAAACTGAAGGGAGGCCCTACCGCGAAAGCCCTTGTTCGTCCCGTTGTTGCGCCATTCCATGAGGTATCCCCCATGACTCTCGCACGCATCGAAATGGTGCTGCGGCTCGTGGGTGGTGTGATTGCTGCCCTCGCCGTCGCTGAGCTTGAGCGCGCCATTCTGACGCCTGCACCCGCTCTCCTTGCTCCCTTTCCTTATCTGCTCACCATCATCATTGGAACGGGTGCCGTCGTCGCCTTCGTCGTTGCCTTTGCGCTCACCCCGGCGCTGACTACCAGGCCGTTTTTCTGGGCACTGGCCCGCGCGACTGATATGCCTGCCAGCGACTTCTTCGCGGCGGCCATCGGCGCAGTCATCGGCCTGCTCGTCGGCGTGCTCGTGGCAATCCCGCTGTCCTACTTGCCGTGGTATCTCGGTAGTTTCCTGCCCATCGCCGCCAGCCTCGCGCTGGCCTATCTTGGCGTCACCGCCGTCTTGACGCACAAGCGCGACTTGCTCCAACTGCTACGCGGCTCACGCGAAGCGAAGGCTCAGGCCGCCGCTCCGGCCAGTGACCCGCAGATGGCGGGGCAGCCGGTCGTTGTTGACACGAGCAGCATCATCGACGGCCGCATTGCGGATATTTGCCAGACTGGCTTCCTGACGGGGCCGTTGCTGGTGCCGCGCTTCGTGTTGCGCGAGTTACAGCACATTGCCGACTCGTCGGATGCCATGCGGCGCGGGCGCGGTCGGCGTGGCCTCGACATCCTGGCGGCGCTGCAGAAGGACACGACCGTGCCGCTGGTCATCCATGAGGATGACGGCGAGCCGGGCGTTGAGGTTGACGCGCTGCTGGTACTGTTGGCGCGTCGCCTGCATTGCCCCATCGTCACCAACGACTACAATCTGAACCGCGTCGCGGGGCTTCAGGGCGTCAAGGTGCTCAACGTCAATGAGTTGGCTAACGCCGTCAAGTCGATTGTCTTGCCGGGGCAGGAGTTGAACTTGCGGGTCATCCAGGAAGGCAAGGAAGGCCATCAGGGCGTCGGCTACCTTGAAGACGGCACGATGGTCGTGGTCGAGAATGGGCGACGCGCCATTGGTACGACGGTGCCGGTGATGGTATCGCGCGTGCTCCAGACGGCAGCCGGCCGGATGGTCTTCGCGCAGACGCGCCCGCCCATGAACAGCGACGGTTCGGCCTAGCTGATGTGGGACGGGAACATGGTTGGGGCGGTGCTGGTCGCCGCCGGCCGCTCGACGCGTATGGGCTTTGACAAGCTGTGGGCCGACCTGAACGGCCGGCCAGTCCTCGCCTGGAGCCTGGAGACACTGGCCGCCAGCACGGCCATCGACCGGTTGGTGGTGGTGACGAGCGCCGACCGTCTTGACGACGCCTGGCGGCTGGTAGGGCGGCTGGTACCGGCGCGGTTGCGTGCCAGGACCGTCGTGGGCGGGGAGCGCCGACGCGACTCGGTGGCGGCCGGGCTAGCGGCGCTCGATGACTGTTCCTGGGTGCTGGTGCACGATGCCGCCCGGCCGTTCTTGACCGAGCAGGTTATCGTGCGCGGCCTGGACGAGGTCGGCAAAACCGGAGCGTGCGTGGCGGCGTTGCCCGCCCGTGACACCATCAAACGGGTGGCGCCTGACGGGACGGTGCTGGAGACGCCGCCGCGCGAAGAACTGTGGACCGTTCAGACGCCGCAGGTGTTTCGCCGCGACCTGGTGCTGTCGGCACTGGCTGCCACCGACGAGGACGCCACCGACGAAGCCGGGCTGGTCGAGCGGACCGGCGGCACCGTCCGCGTCTTCGAGGGCGACGTCACCTGCTTCAAGATCACAACGCCCGAAGATCTCGACATTGCACGGTCGCTGTTGTCGCGGCAACCGCGTCCGGCCGGCTGGTGATGACGAACGGGTCCCCGCGTCACCCGCGCGTCGGCATCGGCCTGGACGTACACGCACTGGCGGCCGGCCGCCGGCTGGTGCTCGGCGGCGTCGAGATCTCGCACGACGCCGGGCTCGCCGGCCAT
>JBBQBU010000357.1:0-6323 GCA_038318015.1 Chloroflexota bacterium
GGGGATGTAGAAGTTCATTGCTCCAGGTCAGAATCTTGACCTTGGCCGATGGGCTGTTGTTCCAGTAACTGAGTCAAGCCGATCGCCGTCGACGTGGCGATAACGTCACCGTCATGCTGTACAGAGTGGGACTCCTTGGACCGACGATACGCTGCTGGCCCGGCAGATCGCCTTGAACCGCGAGGCCGAGGCGCAGGACGGCACGCGCCGGCACTTCCAGGTGGATTGGACCGACGTTGCCGAAGCGAACCCGACCTATGGCCGCCACGTCGAGCGCGAGATCGCTCGCCTGGGCGAGCATCATCCGATCATCCGGACCCAGTATCTGCTACGCACTGTCGCAGGCGACGGTCGCTTCCTCGATGCGTCGCAGATCAGCCAGATGCTGGGAGAACACGCCCCTGAGGACGGCCCGGCCAGCGGCCGACTGGGAGCCAGCGCCGCAGGCGGGGTGTACGTGGCGGGCATCGACGTGGCCGGCGAAGACGAGGAAGACCCGTCCGGGGCGCTGGTGCGCGTCAACCCTGGCCGCGACTCGACGGTGTTGACGATTGCCTACGCGGCACAGCAGCGCGTGGGCGGCCGAGTGCTGGAGCCACGCTTCGAGGTCGTGCGGCAGTATGCCTGGCGCGGCGACCGCCACCGCGAGCTGTACCCGCGCATCCTGTCGCTGGTAGGCGAGCGCTGGCGCTGCCGCTCGGTGGTGGTCGATGCGACCGGCGTGGGTGGCGGGCTGGCGGCGTTCCTGGGGGCGGCGCTCGGGCCGGCGGTGGTGCAGCCGTTCCGGTACACGGCGGCCAGCAAGAGCCAGTTGGCGTACGATTTCCTGGCAGCGGTCAACGGCGGGCGCTTCAAGCTGCACGCCGAGTCGACGGAAGCCACCGCGAACGACCTGCGCCGCGAACTGCTGCGCCAGAGCGAGGCCGCCGAATATGCCATGCGCGCACATCAGGTCATGACGTTCTTCGTGCCGGAGCAGCGTGGCCACGACGATCTGCTCAATGCTGCCGCGCTGGTCGTCCAGGCGCAGCCAGTCCAGAGCGTGCGGTCGGCAGTCGGGCGACAACGCGCGGCCGCTACTGACCTGTGACTGCCAACGCGGCCACACAGGCCTGTGTGGCCCGGACGTCCTCCGTTGCTGGCCCTCAGATATCCTCAGGCGTCAGGCCAACTTGCCGGCCGATACGCGCGAGCATCCGAGGACCGATCTCTTCGCCATCATGAAATACCAAGACGACATCCGGCGAGTTAGGGCGCTCCAGGATGCGGTGCGAGTCCGTCGTTCGCTTGACCCGCCAGCCAATCCGAAGCAATGCCACCAGCACCCGTCGAGCCCTGGCGGCCGACCATTGGCTCACGCGGCGGAAAACAGTCCGCTGAGTTCAGGGACAGTTTCGCCGTGTTCAAGGCGGTCTGCAAGCACGCGAAGAGCCAGCGCTTCCACACGCGCCAGCGCCTCGTCACGGGTTTGTCCGTACACTAACACGCCCGGCAACGCCGCCACTTCCGAGATCCAACGGCCGTCGTCTTCGCGCTCAAGCTCAACGACCAGCTTTGGTGCGTCCATCTCGGCAGTGTAGTACGGCCTGTACCTGCCGGCGGCCACGCGGCCGGTACACTCCTGTCCAGGCTCAACCCTGGTGCTCGCATCATCCGAAAGGGCAGATCAATGGCGATTCTTGAACAGTTCCGGCTCAATGGCCGGCGCGCACTCGTGACCGGCGCGCCGCGCGGCATTGGCAAGTCGATTGCGCTGGCGCTGGCAGAGTGTGGCGCCGATGTCGTCATTAATTACGCGTCCAGCAAGGCGCTCGGCGAGGCCGCCGCTGCCGAGGCGCGGGCGTTCGGCGTGAAGGCCTTCGCCATCCAGGCTGAACTGGGCCAAGACGGGGCCGCACAACGGCTGTACGAACAGTCCGTGGAGGCGTTGGGCGGCATCGACATCCTGGTGCACAATGCGTCGGTGCAGTACCGCACGGCCTGGGGCGACATCCCGTCCAGCGAGTTCGACACGCAGATTGCCGTCAACTTGAAGGCGATGGTGGAGCTGACGCAGTTGGCGGTGCCGCCGATGTGTGACCGTGGCTGGGGCCGGGTGCTGATGATCGGCAGCGTGCAGCAGGCCAAGCCGCATCCCGAGATGTGGATCTACGCCGGCACCAAGCACGCGCAGTTGAACATGTCGCGGAACCTGGCGCTGCGGGTGGCGCAGTACGGCGTCACCGTCAACAACCTGGCCCCCGGCGCGATCAACACATTCCGCAACGAGGAGACGTTGAGCGACCCGGAGAACGTGGCACGCATCAACGCACGGATTCCGCTCGGGCGGGTCGGGGAGCCGGACGACTGCGCGGCGGCAGCGCTGCTGCTCTGCTCCGACGCCGGCAAGTACATCACCGGCGCGGACCTCTTTGTAGACGGCGGCCTCAGCATTGTCTGAGGCCGCTACTTCCCCTCCTCCATACCGTTCCCAGCACACTCCCTCGAACGTGGCAGCGCGGCGTCCAGCCCACCACGCGCCAGGAGGCCCCGTGGTGGGCTGGTGAGAGTTCCCAAAGCCCGCTACAGCGGGCAGGCTCAGAATGAGGCGTTGCGCGAGACTGGCCCGAACGTCTGAATCAGCCGGTCAACAATCTCCGGCGGCAGCTTCCCGCCCAGGATCGCCTCGGCATTGGCATCCAGGTGCGCCACCCGGCCGGTGCCCGTCAGCACCGTGCTGACCGCCGCGTGGTCGGCTGCAAACTTGTAGGCGGCCGTCGGGATGGTGTCGGCCCACGGTCCCAGCACCCACCCGAGCGGATCGTCGGCCGGCACGGCGTCACGCGCCAGCAGCCCGGCATCCATCCACTCGCCGACGACCTCGCGGATGCGCTCCTGATTGAGCAGCACGCCGCGCACCGCGCACATGATGACCACGCCAACGTCGTGCTGCTGGGCCAGCGGAAGCACAGTGAGCGCCGGCGCAGCCGACAGCACGTTGTAGCCCACCATCACTACGTCGAACAGGTCGCGTGGCAGAACGGCCTGCATCGTCAGGTGCTGGTCGTCCTCCGCGAACGTCTCGGTGATGCCGAGGAACCGCACTTTGCCGGCTTGCTGTACCTCCTGCATGGCGGGGTACAGCGCCTCAAGCGACGGCTCCACCCACTTTGGGGCGACGCCGTGCAGGTACAGCACGTCCAGGGTGTCGGTCTTCAGGCGCTTCAGGCTGCGGTCTACCGACGCGTGGAGATCGGCCGCCGTGAAGACCTTCTCCTTGCGGACGGGCCAGAACTTCGTGCACATCACGTAGCTGTCGCGCGGGACGCCTTCGAGGGCCGTGCCGAGCAGCGCCTCGCTCTCGTCGTAGCCGGGGGCGGTGTCGATGAAGTTCACGCCCAGGTCGAGGGCGCGGCGCACAATCGGCGTAATCTCGGACTGCTCCATGCCGTGCGTCTGCCCGAGCTTGCTCTTGCCGCCGGACCCCAGCCCGAGCAGGGACACGCGCAAATCCGTCTTGCCTAGCCGGCGATACTCCACAGTACGACTGCCTCCCAGTGACGCTGCACTCCGGGACATGGTGCCCGGCCAGAGGGCATCATTGCCACCCGTGCCGCCGCCAGCGCGCCCGCTGTGGACGCCATGCCGACCGTGCGCATCGCTGCCAGCATGCGGATCAGGGACACCGAGGCGGGAAACGGTCCCACGGACCACCGTCTAACCGGTACCATCACGTCCGTCAACGGCTGACGCATGCGCGGCTCCCTCGTGGCTGGGGTCGCCAGGCCCCGCAGTGGTGGGCTTTGCCGCTTGAGACCCTCAATCTCTGCCTGGAGCGCTGCTCATGTCAATCGGTCAGGAGCATCTGTCCGACAACCCGAATCTGCAACTGGCCGGGCTACGCGCCCCCTTGCCGTCCGACGACGGCCTCCACACCATTGAGGAAGTCCTCAGCTATCGCGTCGAGGACGGCCGCGTGCTGCTGGATTGCTGGACGAGCGGCGGCGAGTGGGCCACCGTCGCGTTCGCGCCCGTCGATGAGTACGTGGCGCGAATGACGCTGTACCCGCACGGCGTCGCCCATGCCCCCCGCGCAACCACCTGCCTGGTCGCTAATCCGCCGTCGCCGCTGATCGGCAACGAGCAGGGAGACGGGACGCCGCTCCCCTGCGACGTGGACGACCGCGATGGCGTCATCCGGATCTCGTTCGGGCAACTCTGCTGCGAGATCACCAAGAAGCCGTGGGAATTCACCCTGAAGAACCGCAACTGGTTCCCGATCATGGGGGAGCACCGCATCGACAGCAGCGTGCGCGGCGGACGGCGGGCCTCGTGGCTGGGGTACCGGCGGGCGGCTGACGGCAGCGTTGCGGCGACCTTCGACGCGTTCGCACTGGCCCCGGACGAACACATCTACGGGCTGGGTGAGAAGTCGCTGCCGCTGGATCGGCGCGGCCAGCGCATCGAGTCCTGGAACGTCAACACCCAGGGCAGCACCGGCGAGCGCGCGTACAAGAATGTGCCGTTTCTGGCGTCGTCGCGCGGCTACGGCATCCTCCTGAACACCAGCCACCTGACCACCTGGGACATCGGCAGCGGCGCGACTTCATCCGTCTCGACGCAGGTCGAAACCGAGGATGACCGGCTGGACCTGTTCTTCATCGCCGGGCCGCGCATCGCGGACATCTTGATGCGCTTCACCGGCCTGACCGGCCGGCCGCCGGTGCCGCCGCGCTGGGCGTTTGGCTACTGGCAGTCGAAGTGGGGCTACCGCAGTTGGGACGATGTGTGGGCGGTCGTCAACACGGCGCGTGAGAAGCAGGTGCCGCTGGACGGCATCCACCTTGATCAGTTCTGGCAGCGCAACGGCCTGTACGCCGATCTGGTGTGGGACGACGAGCGGTTCCCTGACCCGGCCGGCAACCTGGCGCGGCTGCGCGGGGCCGGCGTCCGGGTGAGCCTCTGGGTGCAGCCGTGGATTCCGGAGCAGAGCGAGGTGTTCGCGGAGGGCGCAGCGCACGGCGCATTCGCCACCCGCGAGGACGGCAACATCTACTGGTACACCCCGACGGTCCCCATTCGCCCGGCCCACCGCTGTGGCATCGTCGATTTCAGCAGCCCGGCCGCCCGCGAGTGGTACATCGGCAAGCTGCTCGGCCTGATTGACCAGGGCGTCAGCGCGTTCGTGGCCGACTACGGCGAGGCCATCCCCGAGGATGCGGTCTTCGCCAATGGCATGCGCGGCCGGGAGATCCACAACCAGTACGCCACGCTGTATCAGTCGGTCTTCTCCGAGGCGTTCACGCGCAGCGGCCGGGCCAACGATCTGGTGTGCTGGGGGCGGGCCGGCTGGGCCGGCAGCCAGCGGCACGCCATCGGCTGGGCCGGCGAGACGCTGCCGTCCTTTCCGGCGATGGCCAGCGCCCTGCGTGGCGGCCTGTCGATGGGCCTGTCGGGGGCCGCATTCTGGAGCCACAACATCGGCGGCTTCATCGGCACGCCGTCCTCAGAGTTGTACACGCGCTGGGCGCAGTGGGGGCTGCTCAGCGGGTTCAGCCGCGCGCACGGCACGACGAGCCGCGAGCCGTGGGAGCAGGGCGAGGCGACGCTGACGGTCTTCCGCGAGTACGCCGACCTGCGCTCGCAGTTGGTTCCGTACCTGTACAGCCATGCCCACGAGGCGCACCAGACCGGCCTGCCGCTGATGCGCCCGCTGGTACTGGACTACCAGGATGACCCCGCGGTGCACGGAGCGGACACCCAGTACATGCTCGGGCCGTCGCTCCTGGTGTCGCCGGTCCTGGAAGACAAGGCGATGTCGCGCCCCTGCTACCTGCCAAAGGGCACCTGGTACAATTTCTGGACCGACACCGTCTACGAAGGCGGGCGCTGGCTGATGATCCCCACCACAGTGGAAACCATGCCGCTGTACGTCAAAGCGGGCACGGTGCTGCCTCTCGGGCCGGTGGCGCAGTACACCGGCGACGGCGCGGCCGAGCACGGCGGTCCTGACGAGCTAACCTTGCGCGTGTACCTGCCGCGCCTGCCTGATCCGCCATGCGCGACGGGCGTGCTACACGAGAACGGCGGCTCGACGACCTTCACCTACGACGACGGCACGCTGACGGTGGAGCCGGGGCCGGGCGCCCCGCAGTCCCGCACGTACACGGTCATCGTCGCGCAGTACCCGCCGATCACGGCCACCGCGCGCATCGAGGGTACTGGGCAGATCACGGTGTCCTGAGTCCGGACGTGTGCCTGGGGCGGCCGGCGAGAGACGGCCGCCCCAGGCACACGCTCTAGAACGGCTAGCCGGAGACGGCCACGCGCCAGGCATCGTCAGT
>JBBQBU010000358.1:0-6298 GCA_038318015.1 Chloroflexota bacterium
GCGCTTCCACCGCCGGCAACTCACGCTCAAGGGCGTCTATGGGGCCGGCGGCATGGACACGTTCAGGGCGGCGGTCGCGGCGTTGCCGCAACTCAAGCTTACGTCGATGATTTCGCACCGCTTCGGGCTGGGAGAGGTGCCGGAGGCGTTCACGTTGGCCCGGTCCGGTCAGCGCGGGAAGTTGCTCATCGAACCCTGGCGCTAATGGTAGGGCGGCTGCGCCGACCAGTGCAGGGGAACTAATAACGCGCCTGGACGCTGCCGAACATTTCTACGCACACCTGGAACTCGGATGTGCGCTGTGCGTCCGTCACCATCACCGTGACGAAAGCGCTCGGCGACGCGCCGGAGATAGCAACGAAGTAGCAGCCGGCACCAACGCTCGACTGCGACTCATTCGGTAGCAGTCCCTAACTATCCTCGTCAGCGGAGTGCAGACCCACGATACACGACAGGGGCCGACGATCTGGAGATCGTCGGCCCAGTGAGCGGGTGCAGAACTGGTCCCGTGAGACGTGTGTAGAGCAGCGCTGACAGCATCAGCAGACGTGACCGGTCACGTCCGGCGTGGATCAGGCGAAGACGCCGAGCAGCCAGAGCAAGACGATAAGCCCGAGTGGAACGCCAAGCAACCACAAGACGATGAACACCATGATCGCACCCTCCTCACCGTTGGCAGAACAGAACGCTTCTGGGTGTCTGTAAAGCAAGGCGCGTGCCAGGTGAGGAACGGGATTCATCGCGGGCGAGGCCGTCATGTGGGCCGCACCAGGCCCGCCCGGAAGACGGCCGTCCTTACCGCGCGACGCGGAAGGACGGCGCGTTCGGGTGGGCACCGTCCCGCCCGAGGTAAATGTTCACTGGCCGAATCGGGTGGCCGTCCACGCGCAGGTCGAAGGCGACGTGTGTGCCGCCACGGACGTGCCAGTTGATCGTGTCCACGTTGCCGTGCGTTTCAAAGCGCGCCACCAGTTTGTGGCCGCCGTTCTCCACTTCGTAGCTGTCGCCGTCCTCAAGCCGCACCTGATCCACGTCCATGATCTCGCCGTCCGTGCGGATCACCGCCACAAAGCGCCGTGCTGGCCCCGGCCCGGTCGTGGCGAGGTGGAAATCGTTCTCGCCGTCTGTCCAGACGTAGTAGGCCGAGTCCCCACCCACCTCGAACTGCTCCGGCCGGCCATCGAGCCACGCCGGCCACGCGAATGCCGAGCCTGCCGTCAGGCCGACAAGCAAGAGGGCCGCTCCGAGCGCCCTGGTCCACGGTCGAATGGGTCGCATTGCTGCTACCTCCACTGAGCTTGACGCGCAACGCTGCCGTCCACTTCAGCATCGACCGAAGGTGTTAGCGCGCCGTTGGGCCGGCGCTAACAGGGTGTTAGCGATGTGGCAACGTTCTGCCCGCCAACGGTTCGGCCGGCCAGCGGTTGCCCCCGAAAGGCAGACGCCTCAGACTGTGGTCTTCGCCTGATCGGGCGCGTTCGGCCGTAGACAGCAAGAAAGGCACCCCATCACGTGCCTTTCTGCCGTGCATGCGCACAACGCCGTCAGCGTCTTACCGCTCGAACGGCTGCTTGCCGGGGATCATTCGCAGGATCAGCAAGAACACCACGGCACCGAGGAACGCCAGCAGGATGCTGCCGATGTTAATGCCCGTCACGTCCCAGCCGAAGACCGCGCTCCCGATGAAGCCGCCCAGGAGCGCACCGACGACGCCGACCACAATGTTGCCGAGAATGCCGTATCCACGACCGCCCATCGCCATGCCAGCCAGCCAGCCAGCGACCAGACCAACCACCAGATATGCCAGGATACCCATCAGATTACCTCCGACTATTCCGGGCCTCAGAATCGAGGCCTCTGCCGATGACCAAAAGCAAGGTGCGTGCCACCATCCCTTGACTAGGGGCTCATTCGTTCAGTAGAGTGCGACTCAACCTTGACCGCGGACTGTGACCCGGTCATCTTGGAGAAGGTGTGGAAGATCTGCAGATTGCGTGGCTGATCATCGGGTGGCTGCTGGCATTCTGGGCTGGTAAGGATCTCCAGGCGCGTTTCGTCCAGTGGCGCGGGCTGAATCGCGGCGAGTAGCGTCCGCCGGCTGTTCAGTTCGTCGACGAGATACGGAGACAAGGCGGGCCAGCGGCCCGCTTTTTTGTTGCCCGGCGCGGGCGCGGCCACGTGTCCTGCCCGTTGGCAGCAGATCTTCGCCTGGCACCGATCTTGCCTGTCGCGCCAGTGTTTTCGAAACTCGTGGCTGGCGCCAGAGTAGCATCTGCGCTCCGGATGTCCCATCCGGTCATGGAGCGGCGCGTCTGGTCCGATGGCGCGTTTCGAGCAGTGGTTGACACGCACAATCAGGATTTCGTGCGAGGCGATCATGACGGTGCCGGATCTACTGGTGAAGTCATCCCTTGGCCGGGCGACCCTGAGCGGCCGCGCGCCTGACCGTGCCGTCTTGATCTCCGGAGCGTTGAGCCTGGTGGTTGCTGGCTGTTCGTCCGCCGCGCCGTCGCCGTTTGATCCGCGCACCGGCGCTGCCGCACAGATCGCCGCGCTCGGCTGGATCATGATTGTGCTGGCAACTGCCGTCTGTGTGGCGGTGGGGGCCGCCCTGTACGCGGCGCTGGTGGTGAGCCGGCGGCGCGCGATAGCCGAGCCTGGGCCGACCTCGGCGCAGGTGGCGGCCGATGTCAGCGGCGACGGCACCATCATCATCGCCGGCATGGTGGTGCCGGCCGTCATCCTCGCCTTCACGTTGGGCTACACCATCTACACGCTGCGCGAGGTCGCCGGCGTCGGCGGGGCTGCGGGCGTGTCCGGACCCAGCGCCCATGCCGACCACGTCGCCCAGGCAGCGAGCGGCTCGCGCAGCCCCGCCACGCCTGACGGGACGGTGCTAGAGGTGCGCATCACGGGCCATCAGTGGTGGTGGCAGGTGGCGTACGCCGCCGAGCAGGTAGTCACGGCAAACGAACTGCACGTGCCGGCTGGGGTGCCAATCCGGCTCTCCGTGACCTCGGACGACGTGATCCACAGCTTCTGGGTGCCGCAGGTCGCCGGCAAGGTGGATGTCATCCCCGGCCGGACTAACACGATGACGATACGAGTGGACCAGCCCGGCACCTATCGCGGGATGTGCTCGGAGTTCTGCGGCCTCCAGCACGCGCACATGCACCTGTTCCTGGTGGTCGAGCCGCCGGAGCAATTCGCCGCCTGGGTCGCCGGCCAGCGCCAACAGCCGCCGCCCTCACCTGATGCCGTGGTGCTCCAGGGCCAGCAGGTTGTTCAGCGCGCCTGCGCCGAATGCCACGCGGTCCAGGGCACCGGCGCGGCCGGCGGGCGCGGCCCGGACCTGACGCACGTTGCCAGCAGGCGCACACTGGGGGCCGGTATGCAC
Source organism: Chloroflexota bacterium (assembly GCA_038318015.1). GTDB lineage: Bacteria > Chloroflexota > UBA6077 > UBA6077 > JACCZL01 > JADZEM01. The sequence continues at coordinate 3,398 of JBBQBU010000358.1, forward strand.
GAGAACACCCGCACGAGCCTGTCAGGGTGGGTCACGGACCCGCAGGGGATGAAGCCGGGCAACCTGATGCCACGCCCCGACCTGACGGACGCCGAGGCACAGGCTGTGGTGACATACCTGGAGACGCTCAAGTGATCGCCGCGCGGATCAAGGGGGCGATTCGCCGGCTGCGCGAGGTCGGCATCATGCCGATGAAGCCCGACCCCGCCGAGGAGGCCGCCGCCGATCCGCTGTCGCGCACCTGGCACGACCCGGACGGTTTCTACGGCTGGCTGACCACGGTCCAGAACGGGCCGGTCGTGAACCGGTACCTGGCTGCCGCCTTCGCGCTGTTCTGCCTCAGCGGCCTTGAGACGTTGGTGATGCGCTGGCAACTCGCTCGCCCTGACAACTACGCCATCACGCCGCAGCACTACAACGAGCTGTTCACGATGCACGGCTCGATCATGATGTTTCTGGTGACGGTGCCGATCATGGAAGCATTCGCCAGCTTCGCGCTGCCGGTGCTGCTCGGGGCGCGCGAACTGCCGTTCCCCCGCATGACGGCCTTCGGCTTTTGGACGTTCCTGTTCGGCGCGATGCTGCTCTACTCCAGCCGGGTGTTCAGCGCGGTGCCGGCCGTGGGCTGGACGGCGTACGCGCCGCTCTCCCTGACGCAGTATTCGCCGGGGCTGGCCGTGGATTTCTGGCTGCTGGGCCTGTCGGTGGCGGAAGTCGCGGCGCTGGGGGCCGGCATTGAGCTGATTATCGCCACGCTGAAGCTCCGGGCACCGGGCATGACGCTCAGCCGGATGCCGATCTTCGTCTGGTCGATCCTGGTGACGGCATACGCGATGCTGTTTGGCTTCACGCCGCTGCTGGTCGGCACGACGCTGCTGGAGCTTGACCGGAAGCTCGGGATGCGCTTCTTCGACGCGACAGCCGGCGGCGACCCGCTGCTCTGGCAACACCTGTTCTGGATCTTCGGGCACCCAGACGTCTACATCCAGTTCATCCCGGCCACGGGCATCATCTCGCTGGTGGTGGCGGCGTACGCGCGCCGTCCCCTGGCCGGCCACACGCTGATCGTCGCCGGCATGATCGCCATTGGCATCATCAGCTTTGGGCTGTGGGTCCACCACATGTTCAGCGCCGGCCTGTCGGTGCTCGGGATGAGCGTCTTCGCGGCGGCCAGCATGGCGATCGCCATTCCGAGCGGCATCCAGGTGGCGGCCTGGATCGTCACGCTCTGGAAGGGCCGCGTCTACATGACGACTTCGCTGCTGTTCGCGCTCGGGTTCATCGTGACGTTCGTGGTCGGCGGCGTGACCGGCGTGATGGTCGCGGCGATCCCATTCGACTGGCAGGTGCACGACACGTACTTTGTCGTCGGCCACTTCCACTACGTCCTGGTCGGCGGCGTCATCTTCCCGATCTTCGCCGGCTTCTACTACTGGCTGCCGAAGATGGTCGGCCGGATGCTCGACGAGGGACTCGGGCGCTGGCACTTCTGGCTGATGTTCGTCGGGTTTCAGCTTGCCTTCTTCCCGATGCACATTTCCGGGCTGCTGGGGATGCCGCGCCGCGTCTACACCTACCCGGCCGGCCTCGGCTGGGAACTGCCAAACATGATCTCCTCGGCCGGCGCGTACATCCTGGGCCTCGGCGTGATCCTGTTCATCTACAACGTCTACCGCAGCGTCATTCTGGGGCGCGGCGTGCGCCCGAACGACAACCCGTGGCAGGCCGGCACCCTGGACTGGGCCACCGAGACGCCGCCGCCCGACGAGGGCTATCGGATCATTCCGGTGATTCGCAGCCGATACCCGCTCTGGGAGCAGCGAGCACTGAACGGCGATGCGCCCGAGCACGCCGACGCCGAGCGCATCGTGCAGGGGCTGGCACAGTCGCCGACGGCCTGGCGCGCGCAACTCGTCACCAGCGTCCTGACCGCCGAGCCGCAGGCCATTGTGCGGCTGTCCGGGCCGTCGATCTGGCCGCTGCTGGCTGCTATCGCCCTGACGCTCAACTTCGTGGCGACCCTGTTTGACCTGTACTGGCTGCTGGCGCTGTCGAGCGTCGGGACGGTGGTATCGGTGATTGCGTGGCTGTGGCCGAGCAAAGAGGAGCGCGAGCGGCGGCTGGTGAAGGACGCCGACGCGCCGTTGCCTGACGGACCAGGGCCGGACAGCGGTCCGGACGACATTGGGACGCTGCACGGGCTGCCGGTCTACACCTCCGGCACCAGCGCGCCGGGCTGGTGGACGATGATCCACGTCATCCTCATCATCGGCGTCTCGACCGCCTGCCTAGTGATGAGTTACTTATTCCTGGGCATGGGGGCGGTCGCGTGGCCGCCCGCCGAGTATCCGCCGCCAACGATCCTGTTGCCGACCCTCACCGCAGCGGCGCTGCTGGCCGGCGGCCTGACGATGCGGTGGGCCGAGGCGCGCATTCGGGCCGGGGCGCAGGGGCACCTGCGGCTAGGGTTGGCGGTTGCCACGGCGCTGTGCCTGCTGGCGCTCGGGCTGTTAGTGACGGACCTGCTACGCAGCGGCATCTCGCCTTCTCGGCACGCATACGAGTCGGCGGTGGCGACGCTGCTCGGGTACGAAGCGGCGCTGCTGGTTGGCGGGCTGATCATCCTGGGCGTGGTGCAGGTGCAGGCGTGGCTGGGCTACTTCGACGCCCGGCGCTTCCTGGCGATCCAGAACGTGATGAACTACTACGCGGCCACGGCGGCGAACTGGGTCGTCGTCATGTTCGTCGTGCACTTGTCGCCGTATGTGTACTGCACTGTGTACTGAGGGGCAAGGTGCTGGAGGGCAGTTGCGCCGCCAGCACGCTCAGTGGGAGTCGCCATGACGAAGGCGCTCTGGTACTCGCTGACCGGTGGGCTGGTTGCCTGGGCGGTGCACTTGC
>JBBQBU010000359.1:0-6275 GCA_038318015.1 Chloroflexota bacterium
GCCCTCACCCCCCTGGTGTGCAAGCAGGAGCGGGGAAATCGTCGTCTGCGACGTGCGGGCGTGCTGCGGGTCAGTCCAGCCGGCCGCGCGGCAGGTGCTTCCCGTGGCCCGGCCCGACGCGCAGCTGGCCATCCTCCAGCACGACGGTGCCGCGAATCAGCGACAGCACCGGCTTGCCCTGTAGCTCCCAGCCGTGCCAGTTCGAGTAGCCAGCCTCTGTCTGTAACGTCGCCTCGTCCAGCGTCCAGCGCAGATGCGGGTCAATGGCCACAAGATCGGCGTCGGCACCGGGCGTCAGTGCGCCCTTGCGCGGGGCCAGCCCGAACACCCGCGCCGGGTTGGTGCACAGCATCTCCACCAGTTTCTGCACGCTGATGCGCCCCTTCGCGACGCCCTCGCTCCAGAGCACCGGGAGGATCGTCTCGGCACCCGGCGCGCCAAACGGGATCTCGTAGAACCGTTCGGTCGGCCACAGCTTCTGCTCTTTGGCCCACGGCGAATGGTCGCTGCCAATCACCTGGACGTCGCCGTTCACCACGCCCGACCAGATGGCATCCACGTCGGCCTCGGAGCGCGCGGGCGGCGCAAACTTCATCCGACCGCCCCCGGCCGGCGTCAGGTCGTTGGTGAGCGTCAGATATTGCGGGCAGGTCTCGACCACGACGCGTTGCCCCGACCGCTGGGCCTCCCGCGTGAGCGGCAGGACGCCGGCCGCGCTGGTGTGCACGAGATACAGGCTGCACTCAAGTTGCTTCGCCAACTGCATCGCGCGGAACGCCGCTTCGACCTCGGCCAGTTGCGGCCGGATCGCCAGGTAGTTGTCGGCGGTGTACGCGCCCTTCGCGTGGTACTCATCTTCCAGGTAGTCGATCAGGTCGCCGTTCTCGGCGTGGCAGCACCAGATACCGCCGTGCTGCCCGATCAGCTTCAGCACCTTCATCAGTGGGATGCCGTCCCACATGATGCCGCGCTTGCGATACGCCATGAACAGCTTGAACGACGGCACGCCCAGCTTGAAGGCATCCGGAATCTGCTCCAGGATTGCGTCGGACGGGCCGTTGAGGCGCGCGTGCATCGCGAAGTCCGTGACAGACTCGCGCTCACCCTCGTCGCGGAAGTGGGCCAGTCCCTCCCCGAGCGGCATGCTGTCCGGCACCTGGATGTACGGGATGACCGTCGTCATGCCACCCAGCGCCGACCCCTTCGTCAACGACTCCCACGAGTCAACGGTGGCGTTGAGCGTTCGATGATGCACGTGGGCGTCGATCGGGCCGGGCAGGATCACCTTGCCGGTCAGGTCGAGGACGCGGGCGGCCAGGCCGGGCCGGCGAGCAAGGTCGGCGTCGAGAATGGCGGCGATCTGCTCCCCAACAATGGCGATGCCGGCGGGCGCGACGCGCTCGCCGAGCACCACCTGATCGGACACCACCACCAGATCGTAGAGCGGGCCGGCATGCTCGCTGTTTTCGGTAGTGACGGTCATACGACTGCCTCCTCGCGGGGGCGGGCGCGGTACAGACGCGCCCGACTGTGCGACAGTTTGAGGTCTACCAGCGTCTCGCAGAGCTTCAGCGCGGCGGCGTTCGGGTCGATGACGGGCACGCCCAGCAGCGCTGACGCCCGTGCCGCAAGGTCGCCCAGGCCGGCGCAGCCCAGGATCAGCACCTTGGCGTGGTCCTCGTCAATCGCCTGCCGCCCGACCCGCACGATGCGCTCAACCACGCGCTCGCGGTCCACCACCGTCTCAAGCACCGCCAGGTCGAGTGGCCGGCTGGATGCCAACCGGCGGTCAAGGCCGGCCAGCAGCGCGGCGCGCTCACGGACCGGCGCGCGGTGCCCCTGCGTCGTCAGCACCGAGAACCGGTAGCCAAGTTGCGCGGCTAGGTGCATGGCGGCGTCCTGGATGCCGACGACGGGCAGGTCCGTCGCCTCGCGGGCGGCGTCAAGGCCGGGGTCAGAGAAGCAGGCGATCACCACGGCATCGTAGCCGCGCCCAGCCGCCGCCTTCACCAGTTCGAGCATCAGCGGCACACAGGCGGCCTTGTCGAGCGCCGACTCGATGGACGGCGGCGCACCCCGCGGGTTGACGACATCGACGTGCACGTCAGGACGTGCCACCGCGAGCAACTGGTCGCGGACCACGTCGCTCATCTCGACACTAGCGTTCGGGTTGATGACCAGGACGCGCATCGCAACCTCCGGGCACGTGGCGAGCATTGTAGAGGTGCGATTATGAAGTTTGAACAAGTACGTCGGCATCGGTCACCCCTCGCCCCCAACCCCTCTCCCATGCGTGGGAGAGGGGAGTTTCCAACGGCGGTTCCCCCTCGCCCGCGCACAGGAGAGGGGGTCAGGGGGTGAGGGGACCGGTCGGCGGGCAGTACCGACCTATTTCGTCAAACTTCATCATCGCGCCCGCAACACGGACCCGCGCCTGTCTTGTCGGCCGCGCGTCTGCTCGGTCCTGACTGTCAACCGTACGCTACCATTTGCGCCTCGGCGCGTGACCAGTCTTGCTGGCCGGATATTCGGCCTGGCTCCTCGGAGGTAGCGCGTGCTCGATCTGCTGATAGCCAATGGGATGATTATCGACGGCACCGGCAACCCCGGTTTCTACGGTGCCGTCGCCGTCGAAGGCGAGACTGTTCGGATTCTGCGCGGCGACGTGTCGCACGTCCCCGCCGCCCGCACCATCGATGCGACCGGCCACGTCGTCTCGCCGGGCTTCATCGACATGCACGCCCACACCGGCCTCGTCATCCTGGCCGAGCCGCACCACGAGCCGAAGATTCGGCAGGGCATCACGACGGAATTGGTCGGCATCGACGGCAACTCGTATGCGCCGTTCTACAGCCAGGACGACTTCGACACGTTCTACCAACTGAACTCGGGGCTGGACGGCGCGCCGCCGCTGCCGGGCCGCTGGTCCACCGTCTCCGAGTACCTCGCGATGTTCGACAACAAGGTCGCCGTCAACATCTGCTACATCGTCGGGAACTCGCCGCTGCGAATCAACACGGTCGGCTGGATGAACGACCCCGTGACCGATCGCCACATGGCGAACATGAAGGCGATGTTGCGCGAGGCGATGGAGGAAGGGGCGTTCGGCATCTCGACGGGGCTGGACTACCCGCCCGGCTCCTACGCGGGCACGGACGAATTGGTGGAACTGTCACGCGAGGCCGCAAAGCTCGGCGGCATCTACCACACCCACTGTCGGCACAAACTTGGCGACGGCTCTCTGGACCCATTCCGCGAGGCCATCGAGATCGGCCGACGCTCGGGCATCGCGTCGCACCTCACCCACTTCTACCAGCGGGTCGGCAGCAAGAACAGCGCCGACGAACTGCTGGCACTGGTGGAAGATGCCCGCGAAAAGGAAGACCTGGATGTCACCTTCGACAGCTACCCGTACATCTTCAGCGGGACGCGGCTGCTGATTATCTTCCCGGACTGGGTGCAGGAGGGCGGTCCGGAGAAGATCATTGCCGCCTTCAAGGACCCGGAGGCCCGCGCCCGGCTGCGCGAGGAGGTGACACCACGGGCCGGCTCCTGGCAGGACATGTGGATCACCTACTTCAAGAAGCCGCACAACCATATCTTCGAGGGCAAGTCGCTGAGTGAGCTGGCGATCATGACCGGCAAGCACGTAGTTGACGCCATCATGGACCTGCTGCTTGACGAGGACTTGCAGACGTCGTACATATCGGCCGGCGGCTCGGTGAACACGCTGCCGAAGTTCGTCAGCCACCCGTACTCGATGGTCGGCTCAGATGCGGTGCTGCTGGGAGACTACCCCAGCCCGCGCACCTACGGCTGCTTCCCAATCATCCTGGGGCACTACGTCCGCGAAGAGAACTGGCTGTCGCTGCCGAACGCGATCCGCAAGATGACCTCGTTCCCGGCCCAGCGGCTCGGGCTGCCGGATCGCGGGCTGCTGCGCGACGGCTTCAAGGCGGACATCGTGGTCTTCAATCCGAAGACCGTCAGGGCGATGTCAACGCGCTCGGTACCGAAGCAGTTCCCCATCGGCATCGAGTATGTGATCGTCAATGGCAAGGTGGTGGTGGACGGCAACGTGCAGAACCAGACGCTGGCCGGCCGGGCGTTGCGGCGCGGCCGGGCGGCAACGTGATCCGCCGCGCGCCGCAAATGGTGTGGACCGGCGCGGCACGAGAAGCCGCGTGAGCGCGCCCAGGATGCACGCCGACGAGGTGCTCACTGACGCGGCCCGGCCGTTAGTGGCTGGGGGACTGCCCTGAGAGACGACGCTGACGCGGCAGGTGCCGGTGGAAATAGTGGGCCGCCACCATCAAGACGATGGTGATAGTGCCGGCGTACACCATCGTGAGCGGGTTGTGGTCGCCGAACATCCCGGTGACGAACGGATCCGCGAACATCATCTCCGAGCCTGTCCAGACGATGACGGCGCTGCCGACGTAGACCAGCCACCAGAAGCGGTCGATCATGCCGGCGATGAGGTTGCCGCCAGCCAGCATGATGACCATGCTGAGGATCAGGCCGAAGATCAACAGGACGAAATCGCCGTGCGCCGCCGCTGCGACGCCCAGAATGTTGTCAACGCTCATGACGACATCGGCCACGACGATCGTCGAGATCGCCTCGAAGAAGCCTTCCGCGCCGCCCGCGCCCTCGTGGACTTCTTCCTCCTCTTTCAGCAACTTGAAGCCGATCCAGAGCAGAAGCGCGCCGCCAACGAGGCGAATCCAGGGCAGTTGCAGGAGGTACGTCGCGACCGCCGTCAGGCCGATACGGAGCACGATGGCGGCACCGGCGCCGAAGAGGATCGCCATTTTGCGCTGGCGGGCCGGCAGGCGGTGGGCTGCCATACCGATAACTACCGCGTTGTCGCCGCTCAGCACCAGGTCAATCAGAATGATGCTGAGGCCCGCAGCCAGCAGGTTCAGATCCACGCGCGCACTCCCGCCTCAATGCCTGTCATGACGCCACCGACCGGTCGCGTTCGCCTCGGACTATACCGGAGCAGGCACGTCGGACGGAGAGCCGCCGGCAGGCGATGTCCCGACGCGTCCGATGCGCCTACTTGCCATGTGCCGCGCTTGCTGCGACGATACTGGCGCCAGGGAGGGTGCATGAGCACGCTGACGAGTCTGCTGGCCGACCTTGCTGCGGGCCGCGTGGAGGTCATCGACCTGACCGCGCCGCTCTCAGACCGCACGCCGATCATCCAACTTCCGCCGCCGTTCGCCAACACGCAAGGCTTCGCGCTGCATGAGATCAGCAAGTACGACGAGCGTGGCCCGGCCTGGTACTGGAACAACTTCTCCGCCGGCGAGCACGTCGGGACGCACTTCGACGCGCCGGTGCACTGGATCACAGGGAAGGACGGCCTCGACATCTCGCAGGTGCCGCCGGCCCAGTTGGTTGGCCCGGTCGTGGTGGTGGACAAAAGCGCCGAATGCGCCGCCAACCCCGACTTCCTGCTGGAGATCGAGCACCTGGAGGCGTGGCAGCGGGAACACGGGCCGCTGCCAGCGCGCGGCTGGCTGGTGTACCGCACCGGCTGGGACGCCCGCGCCGACGACCAGGCCGCATTCCTGAACGCCAACGAGACCGGCCCACACACCCCCGGCATCTCGGTGGACTGCGCGCGCTGGCTCGCGGAACAGCCGATCCTGGGGCTGGGCGTGGAGACGGTCGGCACGGACGCGGGGACGGCCCACAGTTTCGATCCGCCGTTCCCCTGCCACGCGATGCTGCTGGGGGCCGGCAAGTACGGCCTGACCCAACTTGCCAACGTCGCTCGCCTCCCGACGACCGGCGCGGTGCTGATCGCAGCACCCCTGCCGATCATCCACGGCTCTGGCAGCCCGGCCCGAGTGCTAGCGCTCGTGCTGCGGTGAGCGACGCGCGCAGCAGGGCCGCACTGTGAACGTCGCGGAGGCCGTGGGGCAGGCGCTCGCGACGCTGGGCGTGCGGCAGGTGTTCGGGCTGCTCGGGAGCGGTAACTTTGCCGTCACCAACGCCCTGGTCGAGTTCGGTGCCCGCTTCGCCGCCGCCCGACACGAGGGCGGCGCGATCACGATGGCCGATGCCTACGCCCGAGTCAGCGGGGGGGTTGGCATCTGCACCGTCCACCAGGGGCCGGGCCTGACGAATGCTATGACCGGCCTGACCGAGGCCGCGAAGAGTCGCACGCCGCTGGTGCTGCTGGCCGCCGACACGGCAGCCTCCGCGATTCGATCCAACTTCAAGATCGAGCAGGAGGCGCTGGTGCGGGAGGGCCACGAACT
>JBBQBU010000360.1:0-6274 GCA_038318015.1 Chloroflexota bacterium
GTCTACAACGACGCGGCCTACGGTGCGGAGGTTCACCACTTCGGGCCGCAGGGCCACCCGGTCGACCTGGTGCAGTTCCCAGACGTGGACTGCGCGGCGCTGGGACGGGCGGCCGGGCTGGACGGGGCGACGGTACGCACGGCGGCCGACGTGCAAGTGGCGGTTCGGCGCTGGCTGGACCGAGAGGGCAAGCCGGCGCTGCTGCTGGACGCAAAGGTCGTCCCGACGGTGGTAGCGGAGTGGCTAGAGGAGGCGTTCCGGGGCCATTAGCAGCCAGCACCTCAGGCAGGCTGCGCCGCGGCTGCTTGCTGAGATACAATCTCAGCACATGGGACTCTGGGCGTGAGGTTGGTGAGTGGACCAGTTTGGGGCGATCCTCGGTCGTGCGGACCTTGCAGACCTTGTGGCTGAGAAGCCGGTGCGTGCATCCGAAGCGACCGAGATCATCGACCGCATCGCGAAACGGGGGCACCGCCTGACGTCCCCGCGTCAGACGATTGTCGAACTGGTGGCCCCGCGGCGCGACTCGTTCAGCGCCCAGGAGGTCTGGGACGAGGTCCAGAACACGCACCGGGGCATCGGGCGGGCGACGGTCTTCCGCACCCTGGATTTGCTGGTCGAACTCGGGGTGCTCAACCACGTGCACGTTGGCGAGGGTTGCCACCGCTACGTCGTCTGCGAGACGCGCCACCACCATCACCTGATGTGTGTGGACTGCGGCACGGTGACGGCCATTGAGGCGGACAGCATCGAGACGCAGATTCGGCGGCTGTCCGTTGACGAGGGCTTCGAACTGTTGACGCACCACCTGGAACTGATCGGTCGGTGCGCGATCTGCCGCGAGCGGGCCACAGCCTGACCGCCGCGCCGGCAATGCGGTCCAGCGCCGTGCAGATCCAGCACACTGGGCCGTGCAGTGCAATCTGCGTATGGCATCTGGTGCGACGCTGCGTCCGTGGGCGTGGAGTTCACTTCAGGACGCGTCCCCGACATGAGGAAGGCCGAGCAGCGCGCCCGGAGCGTGCCGGGGTTGGCGTTGGCGGCCCCGGCAGGGGATACTGCCGGGCACCATTCGAGAACGTATCCGTGCAGCCCACTCGGGCGACTATCGGGAGGAGAGCAGGCATGGCCAACGGACCAATCGGGTTGATCGGCCTTGGGATCATGGGCAAGCCCATGGCGCGCAATCTGTTGAAGGCCGGCCACGAGTTGATCGTGTACGACATCGTGCCGCAGTCGGTGGACGAGATCATGACCGCCGGGGCGAAAGGCGCTCGCTCGGCGAAGGAAGTCGCCGAGAAGTGCGAACTCGTCATCACGATGGTGCCGAACGGACCTCACGTCAGGACGGCCGTCTTCGGCGAGAACGGCGTGGCTGAGGGTATCAAGGCCGGCTCACTCGTCGTCGATATGAGTTCGATTGACCCAGGAATCTCCCGCGAGGTCGGCGCTGGCCTGAAGGAGAAGGGCGTCCGTTTCCTGGACGCACCGGTCAGCGGCGGCGAGCCGAAGGCTATCGACGGCACCCTGGCGATCATGGTTGGTGGGGCGCAGGCAGACTTTGACGAGGCGAAGCCGATCTTCGACTCGATGGGCAGCGCGGTCCTGTGCGGCGATATCGGCGCTGGTCAGGTCACGAAGCTGGCGAATCAGATCGTCGTGGCGCTGAACATCGCCGCCGTCGGCGAGGCGCTGACGCTGGCGATGAAGTCGGGCGTTGACCCGGACCTGGTGTACAAGGCGATTCGCGGCGGCCTTGCCGGCAGCACCGTGATGGATGCGAAGGCCCCCATGATGATGGACCGGAACTTCAAGCCGGGCTTCCGGATCAGCCTGCACATCAAGGATTTGCAGAACGCGCTGTCTGCGGGCCAGAACAGCGGTACGCCGCTGCCCCTGACCGCGATGGCCATGGAGATGATGCAGGCGATCAAGGTGGACGGCCACCTTGAGGACGACCACAGCGCACTCGTCTACTTCTTCGAGAAGCTGGCGAACATTGAGGTCAAGCGCACCGCCAACTAGGCTGCGCTGATCCTCAGTATCCCTCACCCCCGCTCCCACATGTGGGAGCGGGGGTGTTTTCGTGTCGCGCGCCCGCCCGAACCGCATGGCTGACCTGGACCGGTATTGAGGGCGTCCTGACGTAGCGGCGCGCGGGCCGTTCCCCGTACCCTTCTCGGGCCGCCTGCGCCGTCTGGCGCACGACTCCACAACGCTCCTGCCAGGTGATGTGCGCTATGTCCGCTACGCCCGCTCCGTCCGCGCCGGTGATCGTCGTGTCTGGGCTGCCGCGCTCCGGCACCTCGCTGATGATGAACATGCTCCAGGCTGGGGGCATCCCCATTGTCACCGACGAGGAGCGCACCGCCGACGACGACAACCCGAAAGGCTACTTCGAGCTTGAGCGCGTCAAGCAGCTCAGCAGGGGTGATGTCACCTGGGTCGCGGACGCGCAGGGGCAGGCCGTTAAGGTCATCTCGGCGCTGCTGGAGCACCTACCGCCAACCAGCACCTACAAGGTGCTGTTCATGCGGCGGCGGCTGCCCGAAGTGCTGGCGTCGCAGCGCAAGATGCTGGAGCGGCGCGGCGAGCCGACCGACACGGTGCCCGATGCCATGATGGCCTCGATCTTTGAGAAACATGTGCAGAAGATCGAAGCGTGGATGGCGGCGCAACAGAACATGTCGGTGCTGTACCTTCCGTACCACGAGGTTGCCGAGCGGCCGGAAACTCGGGTTGACGAGATCATCGCATTCTTGGGGCTTGACCTGGACCGTGTGAAGATGCTGGCGGCGATAGACCCGTCGCTATACCGCAATCGCGCCTGACCCGCAGTTGTCAACCCATCAGCTAACATGGACGCTCAGGATGACATAGGAGTTCCGAGGATTCTGACATGCCCGTCACCCTCACACGGAGCCGGGGCGGCAGGCAGCACGTTCGTTGGGGGTCAGGAGGCGACCGCGGCAGCGCGCTCCATGTCTGGCGCGGCGTAACGCTCGGCGATCAGGGTGCGGTAGGCGTCGGCCTCGCGGCGGCGGCGGTCCTCGTCCCAGCGGAGCGTCTGCCCCACGATATCGGCAGCAACATCCACGCAGTCCAGCGCCATGCAGGACGCCAGCCCGACGGGCGCGCGGCGCAGGAGCACGTCGGCCAGCGTCTCCGCGCCCTCGTTGAGCGCGGCGTAACAGGCCGCCGCCTTGAGGGTCGGGCTGTGCTCGCAAAACGGCGTGGCCAACTGCGGACGGCGCTCTGCTAGCACCAGCACTTCGCGCGCCCGCGAGCCGTACAACTCGATCAGGTGATCAATCTGCGCGTCGGTGAGGCCCATGCTCTGGGCGCGCGGCCGGAGCGACTTCGTCACCTCTTCGGGAGAGCCGTCGCCGCCCGGCAGCGGCGAGAACGCCGTGTGCCGCGCGCTGTGCCGCCCAAGGCGTTCCATCACCAGATCGGTCGCCTCTTCGGCGATGCCCCGGTACGCCGTAATCTTGCCGCCCAGCACCGAGATTAGCCCCTCTGGGCCGCCCAGCCGTCCGTGGTCACGGATCGCGTGCTTCCGCGACACCGCTCCTTCGCTGACGCCTTCCTTGCGGACCAGCGCCCGAACACCCGCCATGCCGTAGTAGACCGGCGCGTTGGCGAGAGAGGGGAACACCCGCCCGGCCTCATGACGCAAGTACGTGACATCGGCCGCCTCAGCGTGGGCCTTCGCGGGGTCTTCGTTGTAGTCCGTGTCGGTGGTACCGACCAGCGAGTACCCGAGCCACGGCACCACGAAGAAGACTCGCCCGTCCGAGGCCGTCATCGAGAGGATGGCGTTCGTGGAGGCCTTCGGCATCACGAGATGCACGCCCTTCGTCGTCCGCAGCAGGGGGGCTTTCTCGCCGGCTACGTCCACAAGGCTCCGGTCAAGCCACGGCCCGGTCGCATTGACGACGATGGTCGCGCGGATGTTGACCCGCCGGTCGGTGGCGATGTCGCGGGCCTCGACGCCGACAACACGGCCATCTTCGCGGAGGAACTGGACGACGTCGGTGTAGTTACGGATCAGCCCGCCATGCTCGGCGGCGTCGATGGCGTTCGCGAGAGCGAGGCGCTCCGGCAACTCCACCTGGGCGTCGTAGTAGCGCGCCGCGCCCTGGAGGCCGCGCGGGTTCATCTGCGGCTCGGCGGCCAGCGTCTCATTCCGGGACAGGAACGTGTGTCGGGGCAGGCTCTTGTCGTAGGAAAGGATGTCGTAGAGCACCATGCCGGCGCGGAGTCGGTCACGCTGCCACGCGGACCAGCCGTACATCGGGACCAGGAACGGTAGCGGGCGCACGAGATGGGGGGCGATGCGAATCAGGATCTCGCGCTCGCGCATATCCTGGCGCACCAACCCGAAGTCGAGCAGTTCCAGGTAGCGCAACCCACCGTGAATGAGGCGCGTCGAGCGGGAGGTCGTGCCTGCGCCGAAGTCTTCGCGTTCGATCAGCCCGACCCGCAAGCCGCGCAACGCCGCGTCCCGCGCGATGCCACACCCGACGATGCCGCCGCCGACCACGAGGACATCCAGGACGCTCGAGGTGAGTTCCTGGAGGTTGGCACGCTTCATTCGCTCACGCCCACCGTCAACTGAGAGTTTGGCACGCGGAGCCGGCTGCACGATGCAGCGGTGAGGACTCCGAGTGGAAGTGTAGCACGCACCCCGGCGACGGGCCTGTCACTGTCAGCACACCAACCAGCGGCCATCAGCGATCCAGGCGGGCAATGAGCGCGAAGACGGCCGTGAGCGCGGCGAACAATGAGCGCGGAGACGGTCGGGCGTGGCATCATGCCGCCGCCGACCGAGACAAGGCACGGCCCCGGCCGCATGAGGTGACTGTGAAGCAGCTTGCTGGCAAGATCATCGCCGTTGAGGGCATCGACCAGGCTGGCAAGCAGACGGTCTGCGCGTGGCTGGCCGCCGAATTGCGGGCGCAGGGCGTCCAGACGGAGCAGACGGGCTTCCCGGACTACGCGACGCCGCTCGGCCACGAGATCACGGCGTTCCTGCGCGGCGAGCGCGAGTACCCGGCCGAGGCGCGCCAACTGCTCTACGCGGCGAACCGCTGGGAGCGCGAGACGGAGCTACGCGCGTGGCTGACCGAGGGCCGAGCCATCGTCGTGGACCGCTATAGCGCTTCCGGGATCGCGTACGGCGCGGCGCAGGGGCTTGACATGGCATGGATGCTCCAGGTCGAGCAGGGGTTGCCGCTCGCCGACCTGACGATCCTGCTGGACATCACGCCCGACGTGTCGCTCTCCCGCAAGACGACCGCCCGCGACGCCTACGAAAACCGACTCGATCTGCTGGCGAACGCACGGGCGGCGTATCACGAACTCGCAAAGGCGCCGGGCTGGCTGGTGGTGGACGCCGCCACGGACCGGGACACCGTGCGTGCGCGAGTCCTGGCGGCGTTGCAGGTTCACCTGGGCACCGCGTAGTCAGCTTCGAGAGCGCCCTCACCCCCCGACCGTAGTGGTAAACCCACTTTCGGAGCTCTTACTGCGGGAACTCGAAGACGGAGACGGCGACGACAGCCGCATCAGCACCCTGATTGCCGGACAGGTACGCCGTACCGGCCGTCTCAGTCCAGGTCTCGCCCGCCCTAAGGATTCGTCAGAGAATAGACGTAACAGAGAGCAGATGGCTGGGCTAGACTCTGTGGCATGGCAGAGGTAGAGGCGATCAAGCGACGGTTTGAGTTGCTGGCCCGGCATCTCGACGAGCGGACGCGTCGGCTGCTGGCGGCGAGCGAAGCGATGGCCATCGGTCGTGGTGGAGCGAGTACGGTGGCCCGTGCGACCGGAGTGTCGCGCCGCGTGATCGGCGAGGGGATCAAGGAGTTGACCGGTGGTCCGGCGGCAGGGGCGGTACGAATTCGGCGACCGGGCGGCGGTCGGAAACGCACGATTGACACGGATCCGACGCTCCGCGAGGATCTTGAGCGACTGGTCGAGCCGGTGACGCGTGGCGACCCGGAATCGCCCCTGCGCTGGACGTGCAAGAGCGTGCGGAAGCTGGCCGAAGAGCTGCGGCGGCTCGGCCATCGGGTCAGTCACCAGTTGGTGGCCGAACTGCTGCACGAGTTGGACTACAGCTTGCAGGCCAATCGGAAAGTGCTCGAAGGCAGCCAGCATCCAGATCGGAACGCGCAGTTCGAGTACCTGAACGACCAGGTGCAGCAACAGGTCGCAGCCGGGCAGCCGGCCATCTCGGTTGACGCCAAGAAGAAGGAACTGGTCGGTC
>JBBQBU010000361.1:0-6245 GCA_038318015.1 Chloroflexota bacterium
CGATGCGGGAGCCGTACGCTCGCCGTGAGATGCCGTATTCTATACCGGGACCGAGTATCAATACTTCGCCACCATCCAGTATGCTTTCGTATTGAGCTTGCGTGCGTTCGAAGGAGTCATCATGCACTGGCTAGCGATCTATGCGCTCGGCGTCGGTACTGCGGCAGTTGCGAAGGTCGCCGGCCCGGCCATTGGTCGTGCGCTGCGGCCGGCCGCCCGGACGGTCATCAAGCAAGGGTTGATCGCTGGGCACGAGATTCAGCGCCTGACTGAAGAGGCATGCGCGTCGCTCGGTGACTTGACGGCTGAGGCGCGTGAAGAAGTCGAAGCGCGCGAGAAGAAGTCCTCCATCCATGCGGTGGGCCAGGAGCCAGATCGGTGAGCCTGGCCGAATCCCCGGTTCTTCGGACCGTCTCCAGACTCACCGTACTCTCTCAGACCCCCGGCCGTGTGAGCTATCGCTTCGCCGTCTGTCACCATGACGAGCCACTCGCGCTCGGCATTGAGGACGCGCTGCGCCAGCTTCAGGGCGTTCGCTCGGCGCAGGCCAGCCTGAGGACCGGCCGGGTTCTCGTGCGATTCGATGTGAGCCAGGTCCGCGTCGAAGCGATCAAGGAGACGATCCTCACCGCTGGTCCCCTGACCGGAACGCGGCTCGCCGTCCGGCGTAAGGACCCGGCAGCCGACGAGTTTCGGAGCCACGTCAGCCGCCTTGCTGTCGGCGGGGCCGTGCTCTTCGGCCTACTCATCAAGCGCGTGCTCTTTGGCGCAACGGCACTGGCTGGCAGTCCGGTCCTGTTCGCCGTCAGTACGGTTGCCACGATCATCTCTGGCTACCCGTTCCTGCGCGGCGGGTTCCGCGCGCTGACCGGCCGCGGCAGCTTGGACACGGATGCCCTCATCACTGCCGCCACCATCGCCTCGCTCGCCTTGCGGGAGAATGTCACGTCGCTGGTCGTGATCTGGCTGCTCAACCTCGGCGAGTTGCTTCAGGCCATCACGCTCCACCGGACCCGTCGCGCGATTGAAGGCCTGCTCTCTATCGGGGACGAGCAGGTCTGGATCGTAGCGAACGGCGTTGAGGTCAAGGTGCCACTGGAATCGGTGCAGGTCGGTGACACCATCGCCGCTTACACCGGAGAGCGGATCTCGGTGGACGGCGAGGTGATCCGAGGCCAGGGCACGGTAAACGAGGCGCCGATCACCGGCGAGTCGCTGCCGGTCTACAAGAACCCAGGTGACGCAGTCTATGCCGGCACGATTTTGGAGCTTGGTTCGCTGCGGGTGCGGGCGACAAACGTCGGCATGGATACGGCGGTCGGACGGTTGATCCAGCGCGTCGAGCGGGCCCGTGAGCTGCGTGCACCGATCGAGACGATTGCTGAGGGGTTCTCACGGCGCTTCGTCCCACTGTCGTTTGTCGTATCCGGGCTGGTGTTCCTCCTCACGCAGGACGTTCGCCGCGCCATGACGATGCTGGTGATCGCCTGCCCCTGCGCGGCCGGCTTGAGCACGCCGACGGCGGTGAGCGCTGCCATTGGCAACGCCGCCCGTCGAGGCATCTTGATCAAGGGCGGCGTCCACCTTGAAGCGGCCGGACGCGTCGATACGGTCGTGTTCGACAAGACCGGCACGCTCACGACCGGGCGTGCGCGTGTCGCTCGCGTCCTGTCGCTTGATGCTTCAGTGCCGCCAGAAGAGGTGCTCCGGATCGCAGCGTCGGGCGAACTGCACTCGAACCATCCGCTGGCACTGGCTGTGCTCCGTCGCGTGCGCGAACTCGAGGTTGAGATCCCAGATCACGAGGAGTGCGAGGTCATCGTGGGCCGAGGGATGCGAGCCGACATGGGCGGCAACCGAATCCTCGTTGGCAGCGAGCGGCTGATGCGAGACTTCGGCGTGCCATTGCCGGCGAGCTTGCCTGGGGACCTGGCTCGATTCCGCCAGGAGGGCGAAACCGTTCTGTGTGTCGCCGTCAACGAGGCGGTGCTTGGCCTCATCGGGGTGAATGACCTGATCCGCCCGGAGGCGCACGAGACATTAGCCAAACTCTGGCAACTGGGCATTCGCCGGACATTGTTGCTGACGGGCGATAGCGCCGCGTCCGCCGAGATCGTCGCGCGTGAGTTGGAGTTGGAAGAGTACCGGGGTGAAATGTTCCCAGAGGACAAGTTCGCGTTGGTGGGCGACCTGAAGCGTGCTGGGCACCGGGTAGCGATGGTGGGCGACGGTATCAATGATGCGCCCTCCCTCGCGCTGGCCGATCTCGGGATCGCGATGGGCACGGCCGGCTCGGACGTGGCGGTCGAAGCGGCCGACGTCGCGCTCGCCCGTGACGACATCCGTGATGTTGCGACGGTCCTGGATCTCAGCCGTCACACGCTTCGGGTGGTTCGCCAGAATTACGCACTCAGCCTGGGTGTGAACGCAGGCGGCATCATCATCGGTGCGCTCGGCGCGCTCAATCCGATCCTGGCCGCATTGCTCCATAACCTGAGCACGATCGCGGTCGTCGGCAACTCGGCACGTCTGATCCGGTACGGTCGAGTAACTGTTAGGGCGAGCCCGACCGAGGCGCAGCCAGGCTTGTCCATTGACAGGACGTCCACCGGCCGACCATAAGGGTCCGGGGGATCACCGCCGCGCGGGAGATGTGTTGCGGCGTTGGTCGGGCCACGCCAATGTCGATGCACTCGGCAATCGACTCGAGCGGCGGCCTGACCCGTGCGCTGGTCTTGCATCGTCTCAGAGTTCGACATTGCTCGACTCAGCAACGCTTCTGATGAGATACGCTCTCATCATTATCAAGCGTCGGCTTGAGGAGTTGGGTTGTGGGTGCGTTTGGGACGATAATGACGAGGGCAGACCTTGCTGAGCCCGTAGCTGAGGAGCGAGTACACGTGGCGGAAGCAACGGAGATCATCGAGCGTATTGCCAAACAGGGCCATCGCCTGACGACTCCTCGTCAGACGATCGTGAAGCTCGTCGCCTCGCGCCTGGACTATTTCAGTGCCCAGGAGATCTGGGACGAGGTGCAGAGCCAGCACCGGGGTATCGGCCGAGCGACCGTGTTCCGCACGCTCGACCTGCTTGTGGATCTGGGCGTCCTGAACCGGGTCCACGTTGGTGACGGTTGCCATCGATACACGGTCTGCGAGACGAGCCACCACCATCACCTGATGTGCACCGATTGTGGCTCGGTGACCGCGATCGAAGCTGACGCGATCGAGAAGCAGATCCGCCGCATGGCTGGTGACGAGGGCTTCGAGCTCTTGACGCACCACCTCGAGTTGATCGGTCGCTGCTCGGCCTGCCGCGCTCGGGCCTCCAACTGAGGCCCCCTCGTCCGCTCTAGCTGACAGTCTACTGAGACTTCGCTGGCTGGTTCTCTTCTCGCAGCCGTGTGCTGGCATGCTCTGGTTGTCTCTGGCGCAAGATCAGGTGGCCTGCCCAGCCACGGACGACTCTGCGACTGGTCCGCCGATAACGCGAGGGGGGATCGTGGTTGATCCTCCTTTCCGACGGCAAATACTGCGACTGTCGCGGCTCGCGAAGGGCAACAAAGAAAGTCGGGGCATGCAGGGCAGGCTCTGTCTGCCGTCACTGCATGCCCCGACTTTGGCTCACTACTTGGAGATTGGACAAACGGGAACGTGGGTTTTCGGGTTAGGCTGCGCGTTCTGAGAGTCTGCGGACGATCGGGTGGCGAGGATGTGGTGATGGTCGGTTGCCAGGAGGACGGCCCCTCGACGGTACATGGCGGCCACCGTGCCGAACGTGCGGCATGCGTTGCGGTACCGCTCGCGTAGCGCATCAAGGTGGTGCGGACCCACCGAGCGGAAGTTGCCGCGGCGTCTAGTGATGTCATCGACCACACGCTCTTCCCGCTCAGCGTCGCTCGCGCTTCTTTCCATCGTGCCTCCCGTGGCTCGGCGTCGTGTCAGCCCCGAGCTTCGTTGACTATCGAGTACCCGATGTCCTTGTAGCCCTTGAGGCGCTTCTTGTGCATGGACAGGAGCATCGGCACGCCGACATCCACGTAGTCGAAGATTTGGCCCACCCGCTTGCTGGCGTGGAGGCGGCCGGCGTACTGCTGAATCGTGCCGCGCCACGACACGGGCAGCGCGAGAAACAGAGTGTCGAGACGGGCATCGTCGAAGCCTTCGCCAATGTATCGGCCGGTCGCGAGCAGCACCCGAGACTCCTCGTCGAGCGGAGCATGACCGTCACCACCTCCTGCAAGCAGCAGGGCCGCAGCCTCCTTGACTTCCTCGTCGCAGCCGTGACCGCCGCTCGCCTCGGCCTGCCTCCGCCCTCACTCCTCCCGAGCGCCGCTCCCTGGCTTCACCACCGCCTCAACTCATGCCGCCCCATCCATCATGCAACGGTCTGGCGGGCCTGAACGCTTACGCTTCCTGACTGCTATTCAGCGAGCATGTTCTGGCCCGGTCGGGTCGCGGAGGTGATCGCGCCGATCAGGGCGAGGCCGCTGGCAAAGAGAAGAGCGTAGCTCGTTGCCCAGACGATGTTTGCCGAGGTTTCAGCGCCGCTGAACGAGAGCGCCGTCGCATAGACCGCACCGGCCATGCCGATGCCCAGCACGTTGCCGAGTGTCCGCGCCGTCGAGAGGATGCCCGACGCCACGCCACGCCGCTGCGGCCCGACCGCTCCCAGCACGGAGCTATTGTTGGGTGAGGTGAAGAGGCCGATGCCCAGGCCGACGACCGCCAGCCCGACGCTCAGCAGCGGCAGCGGCGTGTCCAGGCCCATCCACGAGAGGGCGAACAGACCGGCTGACAGGATCGCCATGCCGAGGGTGGCCGGTATCCGCGACCCGATCCGGTCCGACAGCGCCCCGCTGACCGACGCCATGATCGCCATGACGATCGGCTGCGCGCTCAGGATCAACCCGACCTGTCCCGGCGACAGGCCGCGCCCCTGGATCAACGCGAATGGCAGGATGAACGTCGTGCCGGCCGCCGCCGAATAGTTCATCATCGAGCTGACTACCGGCGCGGTAAAGGCACGGTGTGCGAACAACGACAGGCTCAGCATCGGGCTGGGCGTGCGGCGCTCGTGGAAGACGAAGGCAGCCAGCAACGCGATGCCCAGCACCACACAACCGATGGTCCACTCGGAGGTCCAGCCCCAGCTGCGGCCCCGGTTCAGCGCCAGCAGGATCACCACCAACCCGACGAGGTAGATGCCTGCCCCGATCAGGTCGAAGCGCTCGCGACGGCTCGGCGGCGACTCCACGCGCAGCGCCTGCCAGCTTGTGACGAGCGCCAGCAGCGCGAACGGCACCGGAATCAGGAACACCGACTGCCAGCCGAATTGATCGGCCAGGAACCCGCCGAGCGGCGCGCCGGTCGCCAGTCCCAGGTACACCGTCGTGGCCTGGATGCCGAGCACTTTGCCGCGCTGGTTCGGCGGAAAAATCACCATCAGAATGGGTGACGAGTTGGCGATGAACATGGCCGACCCGACGCCCCCGATGATGCGCGCCAAAATCAGCCACATCACCGACGGCGACAGCGCGCACAGGACCAGCCCGACGATGAACAGCGCCACACCGGCGAGGTAGACTCGCCGGTGCCCGATGATGTCGCCCAGCCGGCCGAACGTCAGCAGCGTTCCACTCTGCACCAGCAGGAACGTGGTGATGATCCACTCGACGGCCGAGATGTCGGTGCTAAAAGCGTTGGCGATCAGCGGCAAGATTGCGTTCAGGACGCTGTTGGACAGCGCGATGACGAACGTGCCGATGCCAAGCGACGCGATCACAACGAAGCGACGGCGACTGCTGACCTCGATCTGTGCGCGAGCCGCCGGCGCCTTGGCTTCGGCGCTCACGGGCAGCCCCCGCGTGTGTGGCAGCCGACCGAAAAGGAGCGGACCGTGCATGCGCCGAGAAGGTCGGTTTCGTGCGCGCCAGATGCCATGCTGCTACGTGCGGCGGGGCGGGCAATTAATGGAAACGTCGGCACGGTCTCCCCTGACGGGCCGGGCACGCCTCATCGAGCGCTCGACAATCGAAGTCTCTGCATCCTGACGGGGCTAAGTGTAGCGCGGCCACACGGCGCGTGCAGCCGAGCTGCCGGTACAGGGTGCCCGTCAGTTTTCTGCAGGCGAAGCGGGGCGATGAGGGAGGAAGCGTCGGTTCCAGGGGTGAGACTTGGAGGGACGACCGTTGACGACGAGTTTCGGGGTGACCGGGGCTGATGAGGTCGGGTGCAGGATAGGCT
>JBBQBU010000362.1:0-6233 GCA_038318015.1 Chloroflexota bacterium
TTCAGCAACGGTGCGTTCGACCTGTTCCATGTCGGGCATCTGCGGTCGCTAGAGCAGGCGCGGGCCGAGGCTGATCTGCT
This sequence comes from Chloroflexota bacterium, assembly GCA_038318015.1. GTDB lineage: Bacteria > Chloroflexota > UBA6077 > UBA6077 > JACCZL01 > JADZEM01. The sequence continues at coordinate 81 of JBBQBU010000362.1, forward strand.
GGTCGTCGGCGTCAATTCGGACGCCTCCGTTCGCCGCTACAAGTCGCCGGACCGGCCCTTCGTGCGACAGGCCGACCGCGCCGAACTGGTGGCCGGGCTGTCCTGCGTTGAGTACGTGGTCGTGTTCGACGAATCGACGGCCGAACAGATACTTTCTGACGTACGCCCGGATGTTTACGTTAAGGGGGCCGACTACCGCCACAAGCCGTTCCCGGAGCGCGCGGTGGTCGAAGAGTACGGCGGGCGGGTCGTACTGATCGAACTTGAGGGCGGGCGCTCATCGACCGGGCTGATTGCTGAGATCGCGCGGCGGGCTGGCAGGGCGGGCGCTGACCAGTAAGGCCTGCTGGGTTGACCGTCGGCCATCGAACTGGCTCGGAGTCGAGGCAGGCGCGCCTGCTCGTGACAGGCCCGGTAGTTGGCTTACTGGCCGGTGCCGTTCGGTGCCGCTCCATCGCCAAGCAGGCGGTCAACCACATCAACGGCGGCGCTGGCATCCCCCCCGAGGTAGATCCCCGGCGTTTGGCTGCGCCGCTGCTCGTCCCAGAAGCCTTGCCCGCCGTACGCCAGAATCGGGCGTGGCTCTGGCAGCGTCTGGATCACGTCAGCAATCTCGGCCACCCGGTCGGCGCTTTCGTCGGAGGTGGCCGACACGATCAGCAGGTCCGGTCGGTGGTGGCGCAACGTCTCCGCGAGGCCGGCCGAACTGAGGTTTGGCCCCAGGTAGTGCAGCCGGATGCCGTGCCGTACCAGGAAGAGAGAGATCATCAAGATGCCGACTTCGTGCCATTCGTCGGGCGCACAGCCGGCGAACACGAGGCCGCGCCCGCGTCCCGTCTCATAGGCGTTGAACAGTGCAAACAGCTTGCGGCGCATGAAACTGGTGGCGAAATGTTCGGTGGCGACGCTGATCTCGTCGCGGTGCCACCGCGCGCCGATATCAACGAGAGCCGGCCCGAGCACCTTCAGGCAGATGTCCTCGACGCGGTACATGGCGAACGCTTCGTTCAGGACCGTTTCAGCAGCGTTCGAGTCGAATGCCAGCAGCGCGCCCGTCAGATCCTCGGCCAGCGACTGGGGCGACCGTCCGGCATCGACCGATTGCGTGTGGTGGTGCTGGTAGCCCGAACCTTCTTGCAGCCGTTCTTGCAAGAGGCGAATGGCGTGGCTGATTGACAGGCCTTCGTCGGTCCGATGTTGAAGCCAGCGAATGGCCGCCATGTCCTGATCCGAGTAGAGGCGCTGGTTGCCCGGCAGGCGGCGAGGCTTCGGAAAGCCGTAGCGACGTTCCCACGCTCTGAATGTGGCCGGGCGCAGGCCCGTACGCTGCTCCACGGCAGCCGTGTTGTACGTCGGACGGTCCGACGCACGGACAACTTCATCCAACTCCGGATCGAATGGCAGGCTCATCGTATCCTGATGGTACTTTATTGCACACGATTCTAGACGATCTTGTCCAGGTTCGGTGCACGGAAATGCAATTGGATGGTACGCATGGGAGTCTGAGCGGGCACCAACAGAGTGTATCGCCTACCCGGTCCCTACGGCGATGACGCTTCGCTACCACGATGCTGCACCACAGCGCTGCGGGCATTGTCGCGATCTCGCCAACACCCGTCACTCGGTGGTCATGGGCGCCGTTACCACGGGCGTGAATACGCAAGATGCTTCCCTGGCCCGGCGCGAGCGTCAGCGCTCGGTGCGTGCCGTCATCGTTTCGGCGGCGCTGGTCATGTCATCGGCACTAGCATTGGCCAGCATCGGTGGAGACGCCGCCGCGCGCTGGCTCGGCCACGGGAGCGTCGCCCTGGCGGAATCAGGACCGTGCCGCGCGTTCCCGGCCGACAACGCCTGGAACCAGCGCATTGACGCCCTGCCCGAACACGCCCGGTCAGTGGCCTGGGTCCGCAGTATCGGCGGGACGGAACGGCTCCGCGCCACCTTCAGCGCATCGGACGGCATCGCCTACGAGCTGGTGCCGGGCTCAACTGCCCCGGCCTCGGTGAGCTTTGAGCGCACCGACGACAGCGACCCCGGCCCGTACCGTCTGCCGGACGATGCCGCAGTAAGCGGCGAGGCGCAGCGCGTCGTGGTCCTTGATCGCGACCGCTGCTTGCTGGCCGAGCTACGCGGTGCCGAGCGGACCGGCCCGGCCACCTGGAAGGCGACGGCCGGAGCACTGTTCGACCTGGGGTCCAATGACTTGCGCCCGGACGGCTGGGGTTCGGCCGACCAGGCCGGGCTGCCGATCTATCCGGGCCTGATTCGCTTGAACGAAGTCGACAGCGGCGAGATCAATCACGCGTTGCGCTTCACGGCTCCTGCGATCGCTACGAAGCACTTCTGGCCCGCCCGCCGCGACGGCACGGACGGTGACGATGCATCGCTGCCGCCGGCGGGCACGCGCTTCCGATTGCGCGCCACGGTCAATCCGGCCGCCTTCTCGCCGCGCGCCCAGGTCATTCTGACGGCGTTGCAGCGGTACGGCATGTTCCTGGCAGACACCGGCCCGGCCTGGGGCCTGAGCGGCGCACCCGATCCGAACTGGGATGAACAGTCACTGGCTGAGCTTGAAGAGATCTTCGGGGCCAGCTTTGAGGCGGTCGATGTCTCGTCACTCGTGATCGACGGCGGCAGCGGCCAGTCGCTGGCACCGCCCGCGCCAACAGTCGCCGGAACGCAGCCGCCGACGAAGACACCCCCGGCGACGTCCACCCCCCAGCCAACCACAACCCCCGAGCCGACCGCGACGGCCACCGGCACCGCGACGACCGAGCCGACCGGGACGCCGAAGCCGACCAAGACACCGCGCGCCACTGAGGTGCCCGAGCCGACCGAGACGCCGGCTCCGACGACCACGCCGGCTCCGACCGCCACCAACACCTTGACACCCGCACCAACGGCGACCTCGACGCGCACGCCCACCGTGACGCCGACACCGGTGCCCACACTAATCCCCAGTTGCGCCATGCGGCCGACGATCCTGGTGTCCACCGAGCCGCACGGAAATGGCGAACTGAAAGTCACGGTGGAGTCTTCGAGTACGGCAGGCGTGCCGGACAACGCACTCAAGACGATCCGCATCATCACGCTGGCGAACGCCAGTGTCGAGATTGGCGGCGACACCATCCGTCAGAACGACGTGCGGGTTGAACTTGACGGCGGCACGGAAGAGGTCCACTTTTACGTGCAGCGCGACGCGAACAATCAGGCGTACACGGCCACCCTCGGTATCACCGACGCGTGCGGCGAGTGGCAGACGTTCGTCGGCGGCGGTCCCGGCGCACCCTGACAGCCACGCGCAGCGGAACAGACAGGGGCAACCCGCGTGCGGCAACCGCACGCGGGTTGATGCTATGCGCGACCGTGTGCCACAATCCGGCCGCCCGAGAGCGGCCTTGCGTGCTGCTCCGAGGACCGTCCGTTCCCTGAAGGGAGCATCGCTCCGCTTTGACATTCCCCACCCTCGGCCCCGCCCGCGCCGCCCCTGGATGCCGGGCCGCCACGCTTACCTGGTGCCGAGCGCGGGCGTTGTGCCGGCGGCTTCGCCTGGACTGGACTGCCGCGTGCGCATCCTGATGATGAATTACGAGTTCCCGCCGCTCGGCGCGGGCGGCTCGACCTCCTCCTTCAATCTCGCCCGGAACGTCGTTGCACTCGGCCACGACGTTGACATGATCACGATGGGTTTCCGTGGCGTGCCGAACGAGGAACTGATGGATGGCATCCGCGTCTTCCGCGTGCCGAGCATCCGCGCCCGCCGGGAGGTCTGCCACACCCACGAGATGGCGACCTACGTTCTGAGCGGGACCGCGAAGGCGGCCTCCCTGGCCTCGAAGTACGACTATGACCTGTGCAACGCGCACTTCATCTTTCCGACCGGGCCAATCGCCTACGCGACCCGCCGCCTGCGCGGTCTGCCGTACGTCCTGACGGCGCGCGGCTCCGACGTGCCGGGGCACAACCCAAATCGTTTCCGCTTCGACCACCAACTCTTGCGACCGATTTGGCGCGGGCTGGTGCGCGACGCTGACGCCGTGGTTGCCGTCTCTCGGCACCTGGCCGAGCGCATCGAGGCGCACGCCCCCGGCGTCAAGGTGGAGACGATCCCGAACGGCTGTAGCCCGCTTGGCGCGGCCGACGACAACGTGCAGCCGCTCGATTCGGTGATCCGCAACGGACGTATCCGCGTGCTGATGGTGACGCGCCTGCACGAGTTCAAGGGCGTCCAGTATATGCTGGAGGCAGCCAGCCGGATGTCGCTTGACCTGGAGGTGAACATCGTGGGGGACGGGCCGTACCGCTCCACGCTGGAGGCCCAGGCGGCGCGCATCGGCAAGCCGGTCCGCTTCTGGGGCTGGCTCGACCGCAACTCACCGGAGATGTGGCGGCTCTACCGCGAGTCGTCGGTGTTCGTCTTCCCGTCCGAGCGCGAAGGGTCGCCCACGGTGGTGCAAGAGGCGATGAGCGCCGGCCTTGCTGTCGTGGCCGCCGACGCCGCCGGCACACCGGAGGTGGTTGGCGACGCCGGCATCCTGGTCAGCCCGAAAGACCCGGCCGGCATCGCGGATGCGCTGGTGCGGCTCGCCAATGACCCGGCCCTCGTGCGGACGCTGGGCGAGCGTGCCCGCGAGCGCATCCGCACCGAGTTCGACTGGAAGATGCTGGCGCAGCGGTACGTTGACCTGTACGCCAGGGTGGTGGCGCGCCGGAGCGACGGGCGGTGAGCATCGGGTCTGAGCCGGGCACAGTCCGCCCCGACACGGACCCCGCCGACCCGACGGCACCGGCTGCCCCAGACGCACCGAAGCGCGGATCTGGCCGCCTGAGCCTCTTCCTGAAACTGGCAATCACGGTCGGCGTCTCTGGCTACGTGTTGTGGCAGGCTGGCCTGAGCGACGCACTGCGGACGCTGGCCGGCGCAGATTGGCGCTGGGTAGCTCTCGCCGGTGTGTCGGCGCTCGTCGCCATGACGATCAACGTGAAGCGCTGGCAGGTGATGTTGCAGGGGCAGGGCGGCGGGGCGTCGCTCGGGACGCTGGTGCGGCTCTATCTCATCGCCATGTTCTTCAACAACATCTTGCCGTCGCGCTTCGGCGGCGACGTGGTCCGTGCATACGGGGCGTCCATCAACGTGACGACCCGCACGCGCTCGGCTGCGGCCGTCATCATGGACCGGCTGGTCGGGGCGATCTCAGTGCTGCTGCTCGGCGTCATCGCCATCGCGGTCAACCCGACGGTGATACCCTGGCAGATCGCCAGTGTCCTGGTGGTCGGGCTGATTGTGGGCGTGGCGGCGGTCGGGCTGCTGCTGGTGCGGTCGCCGTTCCAGGCGCTGGAGTTGCGGCTGCTGGAATCCTTCGGTCGGCTGCCGTTCATCGGCAAGCGGATCTCCGGCAAGCTCGAAGCGGCCGTCGAGGCGGTGCGCGCGTATTCCGGCGCGCCCGGCCTGGTCCTCTGGGCGCTGTTGATCTCGATGGCGGCGAACGGCTTGTCCATCGTCAATATCTACCTGTACGCCGTCGCGGTCGGTGCCGACGTGAAACTGTCCGAAGCGGCGGTGGTCGCGCCGGTGGTGCTGGCGGTCGGCCTGCTCCCGATTTCCATTAATGGCATCGGCACTATCGAGGGCACGTTCGTGGTGCTGCTCGGGCTGATGGGCGTGGACCCGGACGTTGCGCTGGCCGTGGCGATCTTGCGCCGGCTGGTGTTGCTGGCGCAGAGCCTCGTGGGTGGCGTGCTGTATTCGGCGCGGCGGTTCGGCTGATCCGGCTGCGCCCACCGCGCCGCGCACAGACCCACATCGCGGCCAGGCCGTCAGGCTTTGCGGGCGCGCACCAGCAAGAAGATTGGCCGCATGCGCTCGTCGGCCCACTCCGGCCGGGCCACAACCGCCTCGGCACTGGGGACCGGCTCCCGCACGCGCTCGATGGCGAAGCCGGCGTCAAGCAGGCCGTTGAGCAGCGTTGAGATGGTGCGGTGATACTTGCGGACGCCGTCCACGAACCAACTCTTGAGCCGCAGCCCCTCGTCGGCATAGTCGTCGATGGCCCAGTGGATCGTCTGGCCCTGCTCGTCCTTCACGAAGCCGGCCGTAGCGTTACCGGCCGTGTAGATCGGGTGCTCGGTGGTGAACAGCAACACGCCGTCCGG
>JBBQBU010000363.1:0-6222 GCA_038318015.1 Chloroflexota bacterium
GACGCCAACGAATTCGACGAGCCGCCATTCTTGCGGCGACGGCGCGGGCAGCGCTGACGCTCTCGCCCAGATGGCCGACGACGGACTTCCGCTCGCGACGTTTCCCTCAATCACCGGGCGCGCCATCCGGCACGGTGTCACGACCCGTGCCGGCGGCGTCAGCGTTGGCCCGTACGCCAGCCTGAACCTCGGCGCGTCGGTAGGCGACGACATCGGAGCCGTCGAGGAGAACCGGGCGCGGCTGGCCCGCTCGCTCGGGTTCGCGCCGGAGCGGCTGGTGACGACGCCCCAGGTGCATGGAAAAGACGTGCTGGTGGTGGACGAAATGACTGCCCCGGCCGCCCTGTCCACGCGCGCGGACATCCTGGTGACGCGTGAACCCGGCTTCCTGCTGATGCAGCGCTACGCTGACTGTGTGCCGCTGGTGCTCTGGCACGAGGCGGCCGGCGTGGTGAGCGTGGCGCACGCCGGCTGGCGCGGCACGGCCATCGGCGTGGCTGCGCGGACGGTGCAGGCCATTTCGGAGCTAGGCGGGGACCCGGCCGGGGTCCGTGCTGGCATCGGGCCGTCGATTGGGCCGTGCTGCTTCGAGGTGGGGGACGAGGTGCTGGCGCAGATTCCGGGGGCGGACACGGCGTCAGCGCCCGGCCCGCGCGGGAAGCCGCACGTTGACCTCTGGGAGATCAACCGACGGCAACTAGTGGCCGCCGGCGTTCCAGCTGAACAGGTCGAAGTCCTGGGCATCTGTACGCGCTGCCAGCCGGACACGTTCTTCTCGCACCGCGCGCTTGGCTATCCAGCCGGCCGTTTCGGCGCGGCCATCGGACTGACCGGCGATGCGTGACACCCGTGACCTCAGGGCGAACATTGAGCGGGTGCGCGCGGAGATCGCGGAGGCAGCCGCCCGCGCCGGCCGCGATCCGTCAGGCGTCACGCTGATCGGCGTGAGCAAGACTCGCCCGGCCGAGGACATTGCCGAAGCGGTTGCGGCAGGCATCGAGCACCTGGGCGAGAACCGCGTACAAGAGGCCGCCGAGAAGGCCGGTCGAGTACTCGAACTCCTCGGGCACGATCAATCGTGGCATCTGATTGGCACGCTGCAGCGGAACAAGTGTCGACAAGCACTCGCGCTGTTCAGCATGATTCATTCTGTCGATAGCGTGCGGCTCGCCGAGGCGCTTTCAGCCCGCACCGAGGCCACGCGTATGCCGATCCTGCTGGAAGTGTACGAAGGCGATGACCCCGACCGACCGGGGTTCAATGCGGATGCCGCAGGCGAGGCGCTGCCGATCATAGCCGCCCTGCCGGGCTTGGACGTGCGCGGCCTGATGACGGTCGCGCCGCTGGGCCTGGATGCCCAGGGGACCCGGCTGGTGTTTCGACGGCTGCGCGAGCTACGTGACCGCTTGCAGGAGCAGCATCCCTACCTGACCCTCGACCAGTTGTCGATGGGCATGACAAACGACTACGCGCTCGCCATTGAAGAGGGGGCCACCATGGTCCGCGTCGGGCGAGCAATCTTCGGGGAGCGATGATTCATGAGTCTTGACAGCGTGACAAATTTCGCACTCTCATTCACATCATTACTGCTGAATATCCTGACCTACGCCATCATCATCCGGGCGCTGATGTCGTGGTTCAACCCCAGCCCAGAGAACCCGATTGTGCGGTTCGTCAACGAGATCACCGACCCGATCCTGGTGCCGCTCAGCCGCCTCGTGCCTCGCATCGGCATGATCGACATCTCGCCGATTGTCGCCATCGTGCTACTGAACGCGCTCCAGTGGATGCTGGAGTCGTCGTTACGCGGGTAGCCGCACCATCGGCACCTGTACAACAAAGGGCCGTCCCGATCAGGTGATGATCGGGACGGCCCTTCCACGTACAGGGATTCAACCGGACGGCGGGAAACGTCGTAGACGCATACCGATCCCGCGTTAGGCGTCGGGCCAATACTCGTCGTCCGTCGAGAGCAGGTAGCGGATGATCGAGTCGGGGGTGTGCTCGGCCATGTGCCCGCGCTCATCGGTGTAGATGCTGCGCAAGTAGCCGCGCGGGTCCGTACCGACCCAGGCCGCAATCGCCTCGACGAGCGGCTTCGGGAGCCGCTGCACCCGCCCGCCGACAACTTCGAGCATCGAAATGAACACGTCTTCGACGACATCCTCAACTTCGTCGTCGTCGCCGGCCTCCTCCACCAGGAGGGTGAGCACTTCATCGAGGAGGTTCTGGAGATGCCCCGCCCGATGTTCGTCGGGAGTCTCCTCGTCGCCAGACCGGTGGCCGTTCTGTGAGCCGTTTTCCACGCCCATCCTCCTCACGCGGCTGGCAAGGATACCAGATAGCGGAGCCAGCTGGAGCGGCAGGGTAAGGTCGTGTTCAGTCTGGCTGCCAGACAGCCAGCGCGAGCGGACCGGAGAAGGCGACGGCCTGGCCGGGGATGTGGCTGCTGGCGATCGCCGCCGTCAGCTGGGCCTCCGAGATGATGGCGGTGGTGCCAGGCCTGGCCTCGGTCTTCAGCGAGTCGCTGAAGTAGAAGCCGCCGGGCGCAAATCCCGTGAGCAAGATGTAGTGGCCCCAACGTTGCGCGACGCCCTCGTAGCCCGGCACCTGATAGAGCCGCACCAACGGCATCACCGGCCGCCCTTGCCGAAGCTCTGCAGTCACGTCGGCCACGTCCCAGCGCCGGAATGCACCGTCTGGCGCGTACAACCCGTGCGCTGTCAGCCCAAGATCCTCAGCGACGTGCGCCACGTGGTCCAGGCCCGTGCCGGTCCGCATCCCGACGGTCCCCTGATAGGTGTGTGCCCGCACCCGGAGGTCGTCCGTCTCGAAGCCGTTGATGCCGTAGCCGTCCAGCAGCATCCCCAACGTGGCGGGGCCGCAGTTGGATGTCTGCCACTTTCCACCGTCTTTCTGCGTTCTAAAGGGTACAACCAGCCGAAGCTCTGACGACCCGAAACGGGGATCAACGGGTGATGGTTCAGCGTTGAGGGTGGTCGCGGGCACATACGGGGCAGTCGCCAGCGACTGGGCCGCGACCGATTCCGCTGCGTTCGGCCCATGTACCGGCAGAATCAACAGGGCGGCGGCGGCAAACAACGAGGTGACGGTGCGGGTACGTGGCTGCATCAGGTGAGTATACGCACACCTCCCGGCTGTCAGATTGCTGACAGAAGGCCCACGGGAAACGGTGTAGTTTTGGCGGCAGGGATCAGCGTATCATGACAGCCACGCATCTGGGGGCGACGCAACACCCGTCCACCTGCCTGGCTCGGGGTGCCAGCGTGGTTCGTGTCGAACGTGAAGGTGCGCGAACCGTGGCGACGCTCGGCCGTGGGCCAGCCGGTTGCCGTGGGATGACCTGGGAATGACAGCCGCAGACGGCAAGGGATCAAGGATGACGGGGAAGCGTGCGACGGCAAGAGTAGTCACTGACCGTGCCGATGTCCGGGCCTCGGCACCCGTCTCCCGGCCTCGTCGCGACGCGAGCGGGCCGCCGTTGCAGACCGTCCGACCGGCGGCGATCCTGCCGGACGGCTTCTCGTACGCGGCGCTGCTTTCGAGCCTCGTCCATGAGTTGCGGACGCCGGTCACGGCGCTGGCGACTGGCTCAGAACTGCTGCTTGACGACCTCGACGAACTGAGCCGCAACGACCTTCGGCGGATCGTCCAGACGATGCACCGTGGCGCCATCTGGCTCCAGGGCCTCATCGAGAACGTGCTGTACGCGGCGACCGTTGCGGAAGGTGAAGTCCGCATGTATCCGCGCTCCATCGACCCCATTGAACTGGTGCACGACATCGTGCCGGTGGTGGATTCGCTGGTGCGGCAGCGCGGCCAACAGCTTCGGATCATTGATCGGCGGGGCGGCGTGCGGGCGATGGCGGACAGCCGCCGGATCGGGCAGGTGCTCATCAACCTGATCGCGAACGCGAGCAAGTACAGCGGCCACGGCACCCGCATCACGGTTTCGGCGAGCCGGCGCGGCGAATACGTTCGCCTGAGCGTGGCCGACCGCGGCCCCGGCCTGCCCAGTGGCGATCCTGCGCGCCTCTTCCTGCCGTTCACCCGCGCGGCTGAGGCCGGAAAAGCCGGCATCGACGGGGCCGGGCTGGGGCTGGCAATCGTGAAGTCCATCGCGGAACTGCACGGCGGCACGGCTGGGGCCGAAGCGCGGAAGGGCGGCGGTGCGGTGTTCTGGGTGCAGGTGCCCGCAGCCGTCGATGTGGGGCGGCCCATTGCCCGGCTCGTACCGGAGCAGCAAGGGTGAAAATCCTTGTAGTGGACGATGACGCCGATCTGCTGGACTTGACGGGCTACGCGCTGCGCCGCGAAGGCTTCACGGTGGTGCAGGCGCAGGACGGTGAACAGGCACTCCAGCGCTGGGAGCGCGAGTCCCCTGACCTCGTGCTGCTTGACGCGAACATGCCGAAGATGAACGGCTTTGAAGTGTGCCAGCGCATCCGGCAGTCGTCCACAACGCCAGTTATCATGCTGACGGCGCGGGACGACGAAGAGGACATCCTGCAAGGGCTTGAACTCGGCGCTGACGACTACGTCACGAAGCCGTTCAGCGCGAAGCAGTTGATTGCGCGGATCAAGGCGGTCATCCGGCGGTGCCAGGGCGACCCGTTCCGGCAGCCGGTCAGCGAGCTGCGGGCTGGCGACCTGGTGATCGACCTGCAGTCGCACGAGGCACGCAAAGGCGGGGCGGTGGTGCAGTTGACGCCTCTGGAGTTTCGCCTACTCTACATGCTGACGATGAACGAGGGCCGCGTCATCCCCTATGACCGCATCGTCGAATATGCCTGGGGCTATGACGGCGGCGACTCTAGCCTGCTGAAGACGCACATGTCGCACATTCGGTCGAAGCTGGGCATTGGCGCGACCGGGCCAGGTGCGATCAGAGCGATCCCAGGCGTTGGCTACTCGCTGAATCGGTCTGAAGCCTAAGGTCCGTCATGCTGCCGCGCCCGCAAAGCATCCGCACGGTGTCGAGGAGCGAGGATGTCCGGAACGGCTTCTGAACGATGGCCTGCGCCAACCCCCGTCGCTCACGCGGGAGGACGTCAGGGTGGGCCGACAGGATGATAACCGGGATGTCGGCCGTTGCGGGGCTGGCCTTGAGTTGGGCAAGCCAACTCGCCCCCGAGCGGTACGGCAGCGCTAGGTCCAGCAGGATAATGCTCGGGCGAGCCTGGACGATAAGTGCTGAGGCACCGATCACGGAGTCTGTGGCAGTCACGGTGTAGCGGTGGGTCTCGAAAATGGCTTCCAGCAGTGCCCGACAGGTCGGGTCATCATCGACGACCAGCACACGCTGTTTGTGACTCAGAACGGTCATCCCTGACATCCTTCGCGCAGCACCCTGCGGGGCGATTCCTAGCTGATAGAGAGCATAGGTCGCGCTGGTTGAGAATGCGGAAACCGCGCGGTTGCGGTCGTGTTCAGCAAGGCATGTTGCTTGAGCAGGATTATGACGAGCGGGTGCGTTGGCGCATCGGCGTTTGTGCGCCAGCGCCACGGATGGCGGCGGCGCTGAAACATGCGGTCAACGGCACACACTTTTGTGCGATAGCCGGGACTTGGCAGCCGTCGATGTGCCTTTGCTACACTATCAGCGTCGGGCCGCTAGCTCAATTGGCAGAGCAGCTGACTCTTAATCAGCTGGTTATTGGTTCGAGTCCAATGCGGCTCACCACGCCTCGTTAGGCAGGAAGCCCCCTCTCCGGAGGGGGCTTCTGGCATTTCGGAATCCGGCTGGCGATAGGCGCACATTGGACCAGAGTCATTGCCCGCTCGGTCCCACAACGCCGATCCAGCCGGCGCACCTCCCGCCTGATGGTCGTACACGTTGTCACACCGCTCGCATGAGGTAGCATACCCCACAGCGGTCCATCGGCCGGCAGGCACCGACTGCAGCACCCACCGCCGTCAGTGCCGCCTGACGGACACCGTGCTGTCGGTCGCCTGCGAGCATCAGAAGGGGGAGTCATGTCCACAACGCTGAACCTGAAGCAGAAGATTAAGCAGGGCGAGATCGTGGTTGCGCTGCGCCCGCCCATCACTATCAGTGCCGACGACCTGAAGCGGGCCGCCGACAAGGGCAGCTACGACCTGGTCTACATCGACGGGCAGCATACCGCGTTCAACGACGACCAGTTGGTGGCCATCTGCGGCGCGGCCGAGTCCATCGGCCTGCCGGTCCAGTTCCGCATC
>JBBQBU010000364.1:0-6215 GCA_038318015.1 Chloroflexota bacterium
CCTGCCTGCCCGAGTATCAGCGCCAGCACGACGGCGAGGAGTACCCTCCAGCCGACGTGCCGGTCAGCCAGGGTGTCCTGTCTCCTCATCGTCGCCCCTCCAGTGTGTCCACACGTCGCGACCGGCGCAGTCTACTGCCCAGCCCGTCACTGTGTGTAACCGTCGCACACCGATGGGGTTCCGCGAACGCCCGGAGGGTGCCTGATTGAGGGAAAAACTCCGCCCAAAACACAGAGAATGGGCAGTTGAGCAGAGGATACTGCGCGCAGACGTTATCGGGCCGGCACACGGGATGCGTCGCCGGCCCGCAGTCTCGTCGCTGGTCAGGTGCGCCACAGAAGTGGCAGCTAGATCTCAATCTTCGCGCGCGACATGCCGGCCGCGAGATCCCAATCGCGGCAGCCAGCGTATGCGCCGCCATCATCGAACAGTTCACCGTGTTCTTGAATGGTCATGTTCGTGCAGTTGGCCGCCGCGTAGTGGAACTGCAACGCCCGCCGCCGGTCGCCACTGGTGTTGGGCGGCGTGCCGTGGTGGATCAGGCCAGAGAAGAACAGTGCCCCGCCCGGCTTCAACGGCACCACGACCGCCTGGTCTACGGCTACCTTGCGGTCGTCCAGTTGGCAGTCGCGGACATGGTAGTGCTGGGCGGGGCCGGCCAGCTGCGAACCGGGGATCACCTGCATGCACCCGTTCTCAACCGTCGCCTCGTCCAGTGCGATCCAGACGCCGATGACCCCGCCCAACGGCGTGTAGTCGAAGTAGGCGGTGTCCTGGTGCCACGGCTTCTCGGCCCCCACGAACGGAGGCTTCAGCAGCGCCATGTCCTGCACCATCCGGTGCCCCGCCCCGATCAACTGGTCGAGCAGCGGCATCAGGCGCGCGCCGGCCGCCAGACCCCCGAGCCGCTCGTCGGCCTGGCAGAACATCCACAGCTTGCGAATCCGCAGTTCCGGGTCGTCCAGCCGGTCGTCGGTGCCGCCAGTCCTGAAGTACGGCTCTTCCTGAATCCCAACCTTCTCGTTCCAGACGCGCCGCCATGCGATATCGGTCAGGGCCGCCTTCGCCGTCTCCACCTGTTCGGGGGTCAACAAGCCGTCCATCGCGAGGTAGCCGTCGGTCTGGTACTGGGCAAGCTCGGCGTCGGTCCAGCGGTCGCGCCACGCTGGGATCACGCTGCCGATGGCGCTCGCATCAGTCCGATAGAGCGACCAGCGGATACGGTCGCGCTCGTCACCGGACGAGACATGCTCCGTCAAACCGTCGTAGACCTTCTTCGCCGTCGCCGTCATCGCCTGTCGCTCCCTCATTGGTGCTGCCGGCCGGTGCGCCGGCTGGCTGCGCCGTCTCGGCACGCGCCACCGTTCGATGGTAGCACGCTGGCTACTCGCGCAGGGTCCTGGAGATCATTCGGCACCTCACCTGTCGTCGAGCGCTCTCCATGCCTACCGTCAGAGCGTCGCGCTGCGATGCCACAGAGTGCACCCGCGTCGCCGAGCGACAGCAGATGCCAGACTCGGGCATCGCGCCACGGCCCGGCGTGCCGTCACTGCACGCTTGTGGACGGCACCCGACGTCATTGCCGCGCGCGCATCTATTGACGGACTTGAGAGATGAGGGCTATCGTCCCGGGTGCGCGATATGCGCCAGCTAGCCGGTGATACTTCCCGCAAGACGCCTGTTCGCGAGGCAGACAGCGAGCGGCCCGCTGCCGACTCTGCCTTGCACAACGCATCCCTGGTCCCGCACTGGCTTGCACGGACCTGTGAGCCATCGTTGGCTCGTCACTCAGGCGCAGCACCGATCCTGCACGCGACCCCACGGCCCGAGGAGAATGGACCCATGCGCTACGGCTATTTCATGATGCCCATGCACCCGCCGGGATCGTTCCTGGCTGACACCCTCGACCACGATCTGCGGCAGGTTGAGCGGCTCGATCAGCTTGGCTTTCACGAGGCCTGGATTGGCGAACACTTCACCGCCGAGTGGGAGAACATCCCGTCGCCGGAGATTTTCATCTCGGCGGCACTCCAGCGCACCAAGCAGATTCGGCTCGGCACTGGCGTCACCTGCTTGCCGAACCACAACCCGTTTCACCTGGCGCACCGCATCGCGCAGTTGGACCATCATGCCCGCGGTCGGTTCAACTGGGGCGTCGGCTCAGGCGGCTTCATCGGCGACTTCCAGGTCGTTGGCATCGACCCATCAACCGGCATACAGCGGAAAGTCACGATTGATGCAGTGGATACCGTCCTGAAGCTGTGGGAAGACCCAACCCCCGGCGACTACGCAAAGCATGGCTGGAAGTTCACCGTGCCGGGTGTCGATCAGTCGATTGCCAAGCACGTGCACGTGCAGCCGTTCCAGAAGCCGCACCCGCCCATCGCCGTTGCAGGCGTCTCCGAGAAGTCGGACACGCTGGGCATGGCCGGCGAGCGCGGCTGGTGGCCGATCAGCATTAACTTCGTGCCGACGCGCGTGCTGCAGACGCACTGGCAGGGCTACGCCGACGCCGCGACGAAGGCCGGGCGGACGCCGACCCGCGCGGACTGGCGCATCTCGCGGACCATCCACGTCGCGGCGACGAACGAGCTGGCCCGCAAACAGGCCATTGAAGGCTCGATTGGCCGGGACTTCACCGACTACTTCATCCCGCTGCTCGGCCAGGGGCGCGGCCTCAACGCACTGAAGATTGACCGGGAGATGCCCGACGACGCGATCAGCACCGAGTACATGATTGACAGCGACATCTTCATCGTGGGCGATCCTGACACCGTTGCGGCGAAACTGCGGCATCTGTACGGCGAGGTTGGCGGCTTCGGCGGCGTGCTGGCACTGGCCGCTGAGTGGCCCGACTGGTCCGTCTGGGATACGTCGGTGACGCTGCTTGCGAACGAGGTCATGCCGAAACTTGCCGACCTGACCGGCGAGAACGGGGCGTCCTGATGGCAACCTTCGTCGTCTGCCACGGGGCGTAGTCGTCCGAGTTTGCCTGGAAGAAGCTGCGCTCCCTCCTGCGTGAGGCCGGGCACGAGATCTACACGCCGAGCTACACCGGCCTCGGCGGGCGGGCGCACGTCGCCACCCCCGACGCGACGCCCGAGGATCAGGCGTGGCTGTTGCCTCGGCGCGGCCCGCAGCCCCGCAGGACCTTTGAGGAGCCGGTCAAGCTGACCGGGGCCGACGAGCGGCTACCGCGCGTCTACATCCAGCGCGTCTACATCTACTGCTTGCAGATTCGGCCGGGCGGCGTATTCGCACATTTCGCGCCCGCTCCGAGGCGGGCTGGCAGTATGAGGAGATCGACGCGACCCACAGCCCGAACGTGACCACACCAGACGCCCTGGCCGCGATCCTCCTGCGCCACGGCGACTGACTCCCTACCCACGCAAGTGTGCTCCTGCTCTCCCACAAGTGGGAGAGCAGGGCGGGGGCCGTGGGGATCCGGCGCAGTCGAGGGGCCCCATGATGGGATGATGAGGGCAAAGCCCAGGCCCGCAGCCTAATCCTCGGTGATGTCGATGCCCGTATCGAGCGCATCCCACTGCGCGTCGAAGTCGACGACCGCCGCCGCCTCAACACCGCTCTCAGAAAAGATGTCGCCCTCCGCGACGCTGCTGTCCGTCGTGCCACCGGCCAGCGTTGCCGCCGGCGCGTTGGTCCGCTGTCGCAGCGCCTCGTACAGGACAATCGAGCCGGCCACCGCCGCGTTCAGCGACTCGATAGCGCCTGGCATCGGCAGGCTGATAATCATGTCGCAGTGCTGGCGCACCAGTGGCCGCAACCCCTTGCCCTCGCCACCGACCACCAGCGCCATCGGACGGTTGAGATCAGCGCGCGTGTACTGGTCGGACGCGCCCGCATCCAGCCCGACCGCCCACAGGCCGACCTCCTTCAGCGCGTCGATGGCCCGGCTCAGGTTCGTCACCTGGGCGATCTTGAGGTTCTCGATGGCCCCGGCCGACGCCTTCATCACGGCAGGCGTCACGCCAACCGCCCGATGCTCCGGGATGACGATGCCCTGTGCGCCGACCGCAGCCGCCGTCCGCATCAGCGACCCGAGGTTCTGCGGGTCTTGCAACACGTCCAGCACCAACACCAGCGGCCACGGGCTGGCCTTCGCCGCTTCCACGACATCCTCAAGTGAGGCGTAGGTGAAGGGTGCAGCCTCGGCCACAACGCCCTGATGGTTGAACGCAACCTCATCCAGCTTGCGGCGGTCCACCGACTGCAAGCTGATCTTGCGCGCGCGGGCCTCATCGACGATCTCGGTGATGACCTCGCCGTGGGCGCCGGTCGCCACCATTACGCGGCGCATTTCGCGCCCGGCACGCAACGCGCTCAGCACGGCGTTCCGGCCGTACAGGACTTCGCCGACGCTGCCGGTGCGCCGCGTGGGTGCGGCTCGGTCGTCGTCCTCATAGCGGTTGCGAGCCGGAGCGCCACGGAACGGCGGTCGGCCAGACCGGTCGTCGCCGCCGACGCGCGGCAGGTTTGAACGCATCTGCACGCGCGGCGGGCGTGGCGGCAGCATCACCGGCCGCTCGTCGGCCTCGCCCTCACCGTCGCCATCGTCGCGGCGCGGGCCGCCGGGGCCAAAGCCACCAGCACCCGGCCCGCCCGGGCGCGGCCCAAACGGACGCGGCCCACCGGGGCCGTCCGGCCGGAACCCGCCAGGACCGCCCGGCCGGAAGCCACCGGGACCACCTGGGCCGCCGGGCCGTGGGCCAAACTGGCGCGGACCACCGGGGCCGCCCTGCCCGCCAGGGCCACCGGGATTGAAGCCGCCCGGACCACCAGGGCCACCCGGACGCGGGCCAAGCTGACGCGGACCGTTCGGGCCACCAGGGCCAGCAGGGCCAAACCCACCGGGCCGCAGATCGGACGGCGGGCCATCGTCGCGTCGCTGGAAACCGCCCTGTCGGTTGGGGGGGCCAGACGGGCCGTCGCCATCGGGCGTGCGGGGGCCACGCGGCGGGCCACCCGGCCCAAACTGGCGGGGCGGGCGCGCGTCGCCCTGATTCTCGTCTCGGCGGTCACGCCGGGGGCCGTCATTCCCCTGGAACGGCGGCGCGTTGTCGTCTCGGCGCGGTCGGAACGGTGGCTTGCCGGAGCCGCCACCCGTTGGGCCGCCCGGCCCCTTCAAGGGGCGGTTGCCGCCCGGTCCCTTCGCCATACCGCCCCGTCCGGGCGGTCCTCCACCAGGACGCCCAGATCGCGAAGGCGGTCTCGAACCTCGTCCGCCAGGGCCCATTGTTTTGCCTCCCGCAGCCGCTGACGCATGGTCAACAGCAGGTCGATGAACGGCCCGGCGTCTTCACCGTCAGCCTGGGTGTCGGGTACATCAAGGTTCAGGCCGAGGACGCCCGCCAGTTTGCGTAGCATCGACTGTCCTGCTGAGAGTTCGACGGCGGGAATACCCTCAGCGCGCCGCCGGTTGATCTCTCGAACGAGATCGAAGAGGTTGCCGAGCGCGCCCGGCGTATTGAAATCGTCGTCCATCGCGCTCTCGAAGCCATCACGCGCCTCTTGCGCCCAGGCCGGCGCGTCCGTAGGCGCGCTCGCGCTCGCAGTGAAACCGTCGAGCGCGCCGCGCAGCCGCGCCAGCGCCCGCACGGCGTTCTCAAGCGCCTCACGGGTGTACAGGATCGATGACCGATAATGTGTCAGGAGTAGGAACAATCGTACGGCCATCGGCTCGAATACGTCTAGCACCGACGCGATGGTGGTGAAGTTCTCCAGCGAGTGCGCCATCTTCTCGCTGCCGGTGGTCACCAGGCCCGCATGCGCCCAGTACCGCACGAACGGATGCACGCCTGTATACGCCTCGCTCTGAGCAAGCTCGTTCTCATGGTGCGGGAATATCAAGTCGCGCCCGCCACCGTGAATGTCAATCTGATCGCCCAGCGTCTCGCGGGCCATCGCTGAGCACTCGATGTGCCAGCCCGGCCGGCCGTCACCCCAGGGGCTGGGCCAGAACGGCTCGCCCGGCTTGGCGCGCTTCCAGAGGGCGAAGTCACGCGGGTTCTTCTTGCCCGGCTCCAGTTCAACGCGGACACCCTGTAACTGGCCCTCATCCGTCCTGCCAGAAAGCTGCCCGTACTGCTCGAACCTTTCCACCTCGAAGTAGACGTCCCCGGCAGACTCGTACGCGTACCCCCGGCCGATCAGGCCTTGCACGTAGTCGATGATGGCCGCCATGGAGCCGGTGACAG
>JBBQBU010000365.1:0-6210 GCA_038318015.1 Chloroflexota bacterium
TCATCCCGACGCCTAGCCCCGCCGGGCCACAACCGAGATGCCCGCCGCTGCCGCCTGCGCCCTGACGAATGCCAGCCCGCGCGGTGCCAGGAAAGCCGGCATGTGCTCCACCAGCACGGCTGCCGGCTGCTCTGGGGTGCCGAGTTGCTCGGCGCAGCGCAGGTAGGCCGCCCAGTCCAGCAAGCCATCACCGCAGACCGTCTCGTCCAGGTGCAGCGCCAACCTCGGCTCGATCAGCACGTCCTTCGCGTGGGCCGTCCAGTGGTAGCGCGGCCCCAACTCGGCCAGCATCGCCGCCATCTCCGGGCCAGAGTTGAAGACTGCATCAACGTGGCTCAACAGGTTGACCGGGTCAAAGTTCGCCTTGACGCTGGCCGACCCGACCGCGTCGATCACCTCGCGGATGTGCGCGGTCGTGTCCAGGGCCGTGATCATGTGGCATTCCAGCGCCAGGATGACGCCCTGATCCTCGGCACGGGGGGCGGCCTGCCGCAGGAACGCCACCATCTGCTCGCGGGCCGCCGCCGAATGGTTGCGGGGGTGCGGCCCGTAGTGGTGCGTCGGGTGGTAGCTGCCGCAGCCGGTCAGCACCATCGGGCTGCCCAGCAGCCGGGCGACCTCAAACGAACGGGTCAGGCGGGCAAGGTCGTCAGCGCGGCGGGCAGAGTCGTCGCCCACCAGCACCGGGTTGTAGCCCGTCGCCTGCACGATGCTGATGCCCCAGCCGTCCATCCGCACCCGCACGTCGGCGGCGTGCGGCAACACGTCCTCCGGCGTGGGGCCGAGGTGCGTGCCGATGACGGAGACACCAAGATCGGCCGCCCACTTGCCGAAGCGGTCGTCCAGGGCGAGCGGGTCACGCGGCACGGCCGGGGTCGCGATCCCAAGAGCAATCGGCATGGCATCCTCGCGAGAAAATGGCGGCGGGCGAACCAGCAGTTCGCCCCTACGAGGTAATCCGCGTGTCGCTACTCGGCGACGGTCCGCATCAGCGAGATCAGCTCGTGCTTGCGCTCGAAGCCGATGCCCGGTGAGTTCGGCAGCTCGGCGTAGCCATCCACCACCGGTACGTCATCCGCGAACCCGCCGAACGGCTGGAAGATGCCGGGGTACGACTCGTTGCCGCCCAGGCCCAGGCCCGCCGCGATGTTCAGCGACATCTGATGCCCGCCGTGCGGCACCACCCGCCGCCACGACCAGCCCATCTCGGTCAGCACGTCCAGCGTGCGGAGGTACTCCACCAGCCCGTAGCTCAGGGCGCAGTCAAACTGGAGCACGTCGCGGTCCGCGCGCATGCCGCCGTAGCGCAGCAAGTTGCGGGCGTCCTGATGTGAGAACAGGTTCTCGCCGGTCGCCAGCACCGGCGCATACTCGGCCGCCAGGTTCGCGTTCAACTCGAAGTCCAGCGGGTCGCCGGCCTCTTCGTACCAGCGCAGGTTGTACGGGGCCATTGCGCGGCCGTAGGCGATGGCCGTCGCCTGATCGAAGCGGCCGTTGGCGTCCACGCAGAGGCGCTGGCCGTCGTTGTTCACGACCTTCAGGGCACCCTCAATGCGGCGGATGTCCTCGTCCAGTGGTGCGCCGCCTATCTTCATCTTGACGGTGTGGTAGCCCATATCGACGTAGCCCCGCAACTCGTCCTGGAGCGCGTCGATGCCCTTGCCTGGCGAATAGTAGCCGCCCGCCGCGTAGACCCAGATTTTGTCTTCGACCTCGCCGCCCCGGTAGCGCTCGGCCAGCACGCGGTACAGCGGCTTGTCCTCAATCTTGGCGACGGCGTCCCAGAGGGCCATGTCAACCGTGCCGATGGCGACGGACCGCTCGCCGTGGCCGCCGGGCTTCTCATCCGAAAACATGATGTTCCAGATGCGGTGGGGGTCCAGGTTGGTGCCGGCGTCGTCCACCAGGTCGCGCGGATCGGCCTGCATGATGCGCGGGATGATCCGGTCGCGCAAAATGCCGCTGGCCGCGTACCGCCCGTTCGAGTTGAAGCCGTAGCCAATGACCGGCTTGCCGTGCCGCACGACGTTCGTGACGACGGCGACGACCGACGCGGTCATCTTCGTGAAGTCGATGTAGGCGTTGCGGATGTTGCCGCGCATCGGGGCGGTGATGTCGAGGACATCGACGATCCGCACATCGACGCCGCGCTCAGAGGATGGCCTTGTGCTGGAGGTAGTCAACGCGCGCTCCCTCAGATGGTCGGTCACACCTGCTCGGTGGCCGCGATGGTGTGGGTCTGACTGGTGTGCCGAGGATGATAGCCCTCGCGCCGCGTCAGCCGTCCGCGCTGGTGCCCCGCGACCGGAACGACCACGGGCCTGCAGCACCGGCATCGCCTCGCAGCGCCGGCGTGAGCGCCCGCCCCTCGGCGCGGTACAATCCGCCGCTGTGAGCCGTTCTCTCAACTCGCTACAACCGTTCGTCCACAACCCGTTGCCCGTCAAGCCCAGCCTGGACGCCTGGGTCTGCGGCCTGATTGGCGACCATCCGTCAACATATTCGCGCAGCCCGCGCATCTGGAACGCGGCGTTCCGCGAACTGAACCTGGACGCCGTGTACGCGCCGTTCGACGTGGACCTTGCCGACCTGGCAGCGTTGGTGAACGCCCTGCGACGTGAGCCGCGCTTCCTGGGCACCAACGTGACGGTGCCATACAAGCAGGCAATCATGCCGCTGCTGGACGCCGTGGACGAGCGCGCCGCACGCCTGGAAGCCGTCAACACCGTGTATCGGACGCCGGCCGGCGAACTGCTCGGCTCGAACACGGACGGCGAGGGGGCCATCGGGAGCCTGACACGGGCCTGGCCGGGCCAGCCGGGACCGTTCCTGGCGTCGCTGGACCGGCGCACGGTGCTGTTGATCGGGGCCGGCGGGGCCGGCTCAGCGGTGGCGTTCGCGCTGGCCGAGGCGATTGGTCCGCACGGCCGCCTCTTCATTGCGAACCGCACGCCAGAGACGGCGTTTCTCCTGGGTGAGCGCGTCTCAGAAGTGTTCGGCAATACGCAGGGGCTGGATGAGGCGGATGCTGACGTGCTGGTGCCGGGCATCGACCTGATCGTGAACGCATCCACGCGCGGGCAGGCCGGTGCCAAATCCGTCCGCAATGGCAAGATCGCCTACCTGGAGCCGTACTCCGCGTTGGCCCCGGCGAACCCGCCGTCCATCGACGAGCAGCCCGACGAGCCGGAGGCGGACCGCCTTCAGCGGTGGCTCTCGACGGCCGCCGACAGCATCCTGGAGAACCACGCGCTCTCAATGCGGCTGGTCACGCGGGTGGCGAAGCGCACGGCGTTCTTTGATCTCGTGTACGCGCCGTCCGAGACGACGATGCTCCGACATGCGCGCTGGGCCGGCCGCCCCGGCCTGAACGGTCAGGGGATGATCGTGTTCCAGGCGGCGGCGGCGTTCATGGACTACATCGTGCGGCCGTTACTGGCATCGCCCACCCTGGACGAAGGCGCGGTCCGCGAGCGCGTGGTGGAGACGATGGCGCTGAACTGGGGCACCTGACCCCACACCAGCATTCCCGGATCGCGGCTTCCGCGCGCCGGCAGCCGAGGAGTCAGCCGAGTGAAGCTGCACTACTACCCTGAGACGGACTCGCTGTACATTGAGCTGCGTAACCGCCCCGGCGCTGACGTTCGCGAGATCGGAGACGGCATCGTCGTGGATGTGGACATGGATGGCAACCCGGTGGGCATCGACATCGACACTGCCTCGCAGCGACTCGACCTGTCAACGCTTGAACTGATCGCATTCCCCGCCGGCACGCCCCGTCTGGTTGGATAACGGTCGGCGTCCGGAGACGATGGCGCTGAACTGGGGCACCTGATCTGCCGCTCGGCGCGCCATCGTGCGTATCATCACACCAGCGCAGCCGCACTGGAGGTGTCCCACATGGCCCACGACCGCCCCAGCTTCATCGACCTGAGCAGCGAGCCGACCGTGCCTGCCATCAGGCTCCCAGCCGAACCAGACGATGCCGTCGCGGCGCTACAGGCGGCACTTGACCTCGGAGCGGCCACGTCAGCCGAGCGGTACGCAGCGCTGGCCGCCGTCGCCCGAAGCTGGCCGTCGTACGTGGCGGCCTGGGCGCACCTCGCCGAGGCCGCCCGAGCGCAGGGCCAGGAAGTTGAGGCGTACGCCTTTGCGAGAACGGGCTACCACCGGGCGCTCGACCGCCTGCGCGGCAACGGCTGGCGCGGCCTGGGCTACGTGCCATGGGACCACGAGCCGAACCGGTCGGCGCTCCTGGCGTTCCACGAGCTGTTCCGCGCGGCCGAGTTGATCGGTGAGACGACAGAGGTGGAGCGCGTGCGGAAGCTGCTCCTCGACTCGGACCCCGGCGACCCGCTCGGCGTTGCCGGCCCGCCCGCATAGCTCACGATGATGCGGCAGGCTCTCGTCGAGATGCGTGCAGTGTGGAGGCGGCTCACGACCAGGAGTCGGAAGTCCGCCAGGGCGCGCCTGCCTGCGCCACCGGCCGGTGACCTGCCCATTGAGCAACTCGTCAAGATCCGCGCGGACGTAGACGAACCGTACCGCGCCGCCGAGAACGGGATTGAGGGTGAATCGTTCTGGGCCGAGCCGCTCGGCGCAGATCGCTATCGTTTGCGAAACTCCGCCTGGTACGTCTACGACCTGCACTTTCTCGACATCGTGCGGGCGGTTCCACGAGAGCCGGGGCACCTGCCAACGATCGTCAGTGTGGTGGAGCGGAGCGGCCATCAGACGCTCCGCGTGTTGTTTGATGCCGCCACGCCAGAGTACGAGGTTCGTCAAACGCTCCTGTGGCTGAACGACGCCGCTGTTAGCCATGAGCAGGCCCAGGGTCGCTTCTATGCCCTGGACGCCCGACCAGAGGCCGACTTTAGCGCGGTGTGCGACGAACTGTGGCGGCTCGAACAGGCCGGCAAGCTCCACTATGAAACCGGGTCTACCGACTGACCCGGCGTCGCGCCCGCCGTGCAGCCCGCCAAGCCGAGGCTACTCCTCGATGGTCCCGAACATGGCGTTGATGATCTCCTGCATGTCCGGCAACTGATCGCCGATACCGAGCAGGAAGTACGCGCCGACGACGAGGCTGAAGAGGCCGGCCAGCACTCCGACGACGACATACACCGACTTCGCACGGCTCGACGTGATGAACCCGGTTGCCGTGAACATCGCGATGGCCGTGTTCGAGATCAGCAGCCCGACGATGAAGGCCACCATCATCATCGGCCCCATACCCTGGCTTGCGGCACCGCCAACGGCCGCGATAATCAGCACCTGGCTACCCGTCTCTGCGCCGATGCCGTGGATCAGGCCGATGCCGAACGCCGTTCGGGGGCCGTACTGGTCGATGTGGAACGTCTCGTCATGGTGGTGCCCATGCGCCGACGCCCGGAACTTCCGCCAGGCGTGGCGCACGCCAGCGAAGACCAGCATCCAGCGACTTTGCAGGCGAAAATCGGCCTCGCCTCGCCAGTACTGATAGAGCGAGTAGAAGACCCACACGCCCAGAACGACCAACGTCAGGCCGACCACCCGTTCCATGATCGGGTCGATCCAGTCTGGCAAGATCGCCTGGAAGTACAACGCAGCCATACCGAGCACGGCCACCACTAGCGCATGCCCAAGCGCGTACAGCGACGAGAGCCACAGTGCGTGTAGTTCCAGCGTGCCAAACGACCGGCGCGCCTGCTTCGCCGCCGTAGAGGAACCTGCCGCTGCCAGGTTGTGATCCTCCTCGGCGCGTTCCGCGTTCGTTGTTGTGCTGGCGATATCGGTGATGGCGGCGATGTGGTCCCAGTCAATCCCGTGGCGAACACCTAGGAGGGTGGCCGTCCCCAGGAGCGCAAGTCCACCGGCTTGTTGGGCAGCGAAGAGAACGTCCATATGCACCCCAGTGTCTAGCGTGGCAAGTATAGCCGCCCGATATCGCGTGTGCGGTTTCTTGCAAGCGCAACGGCACGTCCGAAACACACAAGGGGCGCATTCGCGGCGTAAGGCTTCCGAAGGCGTGTCGGCAGCGCGCACGATTGTCGTGGTCCACTGGCGGCAACGTCGTCAATCTCGCATGTCGCGTAACTGCCCAGGAGGAGTGTCTCGGGCAGCGGTGGGAGGTTGACAGTTGGTGGGCCGGGTGGGCACCATCGTGGAGTGGACCGAGAGAGGCTTCGTGAGGAGACGCTGAGGGCGTATCAGCAGGGTGCGGATGCGGTC
>JBBQBU010000366.1:0-6195 GCA_038318015.1 Chloroflexota bacterium
AAGTGTGGACGCCACGCCTTGAGGCCGGGCGAGAATGGCGACGGCGACGCGTCAGGCGCGCCGCACGTGAGGCGCAACCGCCGCCAGGAGATCGGCAGTTGGGGCGAGGCGCGGGCCGTCGCCCTGATCCTGCATCGGCACGACGGTGACGCCCCAGTCGGGCAGCCGCCGCAACGACGCCTGCGCCTGTGGGTGTGCCAGCAGCGGCGCATTCAGCGACGGCCCGAGGATGAACGGCGTGCCCCGCCCGATCGCCTCCGCTGCCACCGACAGCGCAAGGCTGTCCGCAATGCCCTGCGCCAGCTTGTTCAGCGAGTTGAAGCTGCACGGCGCGAACAGCACCACGCCTTTCGGCGGGCGCGGGCGGATGCCCAGGTCAAAGTACGATTCGACCACCTGCACGCCCGGCACGTCCGCCAGGTCACGCGGGGCGGCGGTGCGCCATGCGTTCGGGGTCGGCAGCGCGATGACCGTGCCGAAACCCAGCCCAACCAGACCACGAAGGATCTCCGGGGCGCGTGCGGCCGTCGTCGTGCCGCTCAGGATCAGATACGCAACGTCGTACCGCTGGCTGCCGATGGTCTCAGGCTCCATCGTCCCTACCTCATGCGCGAAGTCAGTGCTGGTCCGCTCGGGCGCGATGAATCACGCCCCCCATGTCATCCTGAAGCGAAGCGAAGGATCTCCCACGCCAGACCGGCCGATCTGGGAGATCCTTCTTTGCGCTCGCAAGCTCGCTTCAATCAGGACGACATTGACTGAATCAGATGTCGCGGACTGGATACGCCGCGCGCCGAAGACCGCATCGACTGGATACTCAGCAGACTGGATACCCGGCCTACTGAATGCCGAGCGTCAGGCAGGCCAGCGCCAGCGCGTTCTTTGTCCGCAGCAGCAGGCTGTCGATCTCCAGGTACTCGTTGTTGCCGTGGACGCCCGAGCGCATCGGGTCGGCGTTCGGGTGGTGCGGGTTGAAGCCGTAAACCTCGGCACCCAATGGCCGCAGGAACCGCGAGTCCGTGAAGCCGACTGTGAGCGCCGGCACGAACTTGAAGTCCTCGTTACCAATGGCCATCGCCAATGACTGCCGACACAACTCCATGAACGGCGAGTCCGTAGGCGACGCATTCGGCACCGACGTGTAGTCAATGTCGATCTCGACGCCGTGCCCTTCGCACAGGTGCTCAAGCTCCTGGCGCAAGTAACGGTCATCCTGGCCGGGCAGCGTCCGCACGTCTACCGTTAGGTGAGCGCGGTCCGGGATGCTGTTGCTCTTGATTCCCGCTTCCAGCATCGTCGGCGTGATCGTCATGCGCGACGCCGCCTTGAATGTGATGCCAAGCGACTCGTGGCCCTTTGCCGCCAGCTCGTCGGCGATGCTGTCAATGTTCGCAGAGTTCGGCTCGCGGTCGATGCCGAGCGCCTGAAGTACCTCGCGAAAGTACGGGTGCGAGGCGTCAATCTCCGGCTCGTACGCCGCTATCTTGTCGATCACCTTGGCCAGCGTCGGGACCGGGTTTGGCGTCGCCCACGGGCGGGAGGCGTGGCCGGATCGCCCCTTCTTGGTGATCCTTGCCTCAAGGCGGCCCTTCTCGCCCGTGCAGATCGGGTAGATCAAGCCCTGTGGCGTGTGGATCGGCGCGCCACTGCCCTCGTTGATCGAGTAGTCACAGCGCACCTTGTCCGGGTGGTTGTCTGCGACCCAGCCTGCGCCCCAGCGCCCGCCCGATTCCTCGTCGGCGTTCACCATGTAGATCAGCTCGCCGCCGAGCCGCACGCCCGCCCGTGCCAGCAGGATCACTGCCATGCCGTGCGCCGTCACGTCGCCCTTGTCGTCGTCTGCGCCGCGCCCGTACACCCGGCCCTTGTCGATGGTCCCTGAGAACGGACCATGCTCCCAGAGCGTTTCGTCTTCGACCGGCACCACGTCAGAGTGCGACATCAGGAGCAGGCGCTTGCCGTCGGCAGGGCCGGGAATGCGCGCAATCAGGTTGCCGCGTGTTGGTGCCGATTCGTAGATGTCCGAGCCGATGCCGGCTTCGTTCAGCTTATCGCGCAGTAACTCGCAGGCAGGCGTCTCGTTGCCGGTGTCCGGCCGCGAGCCGTAGTTGACGGTCGGGATACGGACAAGATCCTGGTGAAGGCGCACAATCTCGTCGCGCGCCGCGTCGACTGAGGCCAGCAGATCCTGGACCGTCGGCATCGTGATCCTCTCGCCGGCCCGTGGTGCGGGCCGCGTCCTGTGGGATGCTCGGTGTTCGCTGCGGCCAGTGTACACGAGCCGGCCAGGTGCGGCAGCCGCGTAGGCGCGCACGTTCGCCGGGCGCGTCAGCCGGGTGACGTGGCTGACGCACCCATCGTCAGTAGAGGCGCTGCACCCCGCACTGGCGCTCGTACTGGGCCTGCAATTCCTCCACGCCGCGCCGCATGTCAGCCTTGTCCGCCGCGCTGGCGTCCGTCTGATCAATGATCGTGTCGGCATTGTTGACGATGGTGCGCATGATCGCGCAGCCGGCCGCATCCCCGAACGACAGGTTGCTCGGGAACATGTTTTTCACCATGTAGATGCCGGCCACCCCAATAACGCCGATCACGACGATGGTGGCGAAGAACGCGATCAAGCAGCCAAAAAAACAGCCTTTGCAGCCACTCCGACGCTGTGCCTGAGGCGGCGGCTGCCCGTACGGATCTCGTGCAGAGTAGCCCGGCTGCTGAGGATAGCCTGGCTGCGGTGGCTGGCTGGCCGGGGGCCGGTAGCCGCCCTGCCGGCCCGGCACTTCCGGCGGATATCCTCCCGGTGCGGGTGGATATCCGCCGGGCGGCGGCGGGACATTCGACCCCGGCTGGTACGGTGGTGGCGGGTAGTTCACGGCCGAGGCTCCGTCATCATCAGGATGCGCTTCGCACTCACGGTGCGCTGTTCGCCCAGGAAGCGGGCAGGCCGCGTGGAATCTCGATGTTGCCGAACGGCTGGCTCTGCCGGGCACCCGTCGCCCGTGCCCATGCAGCCATCCGCGCCAAACCATCGTCAAGCGACGTTTCGGGCGGCACGTCAAAGAACGCCCGCACCTTGTCGTGCGAAGAGTACGCGTCCACGACCTCTTTGCGTGCGTCGAGGTGGCGGATGTCTGGCGCGACGCCCATCGCGGCGGCCACGCGCTCAGCCAGCACCCGCACGTCGTACGGCGTGTCAGCCCCGACGTTGAACACCTGCCCGTGCGCGTCCGGCCGCGCTGGGGCGTCCGCAATGACCGGCGCGATGTCGCCCGCGTAGGTGAACGCTCGCGTCTGCCGGCCGTCTCCGAAGATCGTCATCGGCTCGCCCTGCATGATCTGGTTCATGAAGATGCCGATGACGTTGCGGTAGCGGTCGCCGATATTCTGGCGCTCGCCGTAGACATTGTGCGGCCGAAAGATTACGTACGGCAGGCCAAACTGCTCGTGACAGGCACGCAAGTCCTGCTCGACGGCCAGTTTCGCCACGCCGTACGGGTCTTCGGGCATTGGCACGAGCGCCTCGTGCATCGGCACTTGATTCGGGCCGTACACCGCAATGGACGACGTGAACACGAAGCACTCGACCTCGTGGTTCACACTAGCATTGATCAGATTGACGCTGCCAATCAGATTGTTCTGATAGTTGAAGCGGCGGATGAAGTGGCTTAACCCTTCAGCGGCGTAGGCTGCTAGGTGGTAGACGTGCCGTACCCGCTGCTCACGAAAGATGCGGTCTACCAGCCCATCGTCGAGGATGCTGCCCTGCACGAAGCGCACGCCGTCCGGCACATTTTCACTGAACCCGCCGCTCAGGTCGTCCAGCACGACGACGCGCTCACCCTGCGCGAGCAGCGCATCCACCACATGCGATCCCAGGAAGCCCGCGCCTCCAGTGACCAGGGAAATGGCGTCCATTGATACTCCCTACGCGCACCATTCTTGGGTACATAGCGATAGCGTGAGCGCCAGGAAGCAGCGCGGCGCGTGGCGCTGCCCATTGTACGGCCTGCGGTGCAGATCGCGGCCACCTGAACCTGTTACCCTTCTGAACACGAAACCACGCGAGACAGGTGGTCCGGGCAGGGCGCATGTGGCCGTATCTGGGGATCTACTTTGTGGGCGTGATCCTGGGCGTGGGCGCGAACGTCCTGCTTGCGATCAGGTTGCATCAGCCCGCACTCAGTCAGCAGATTGTGCTGGCAGCACTTGGCGTGGTCGTCGGCGTGGTGATCTTTCAGATGAGCACTGCGCCCGAACAGTGGATCATGTGGGGTCTGTGGGCCGTCACCGGGCTGCTGTGCGGCCTGGGCAGCCGCGAGGCTCGTGCGCCAATAGAGTAGATGCGGTGCTTAGCAGGGATGACCACCGCTTTCGCACAGATGCAACGCGGACGCTGACGAGCACGGAGTCACCATGACTGCGCCAGCCTGTACCATTCGTTTCGGCCGACCTGACGATGTGTCCACCATCTTCGGGCTGATCCAGGGGCTGGCCGAGTACGAGCGGCTGAGTCATGAGGTTGTCGGCACCGAGGAATTGCTCCGGGAGCACCTTTTCGGCGCGCGTCCGTATGCCGAAGTACTGTTGGCCGAGACCGAGGGGCGCGCGGTCGGCTTCGCTCTCTTCTTTCACAATTACTCGACCTTTTTGACGAAGCCGGGCATCTACCTGGAAGACCTGTTCGTGCTGCCGAGCGAGCGCGGGCATGGCCATGGCAAGGCACTGCTGACCGGCCTGGGACGGCTGGCCGTCGAGCGCGACTGCGGGCGGCTCGAATGGTCCGTGCTGGACTGGAACGCGCCGTCGATTGCCTTCTACACGTCGCTCGGGGCCGACAGCAAGGACGAGTGGACCATCAATCGGGTGACGGGCGACGCGCTGACTCGTCTTGCCAGCCAGGGGCCGCCGATCCAGAGAGCCTGAGGGGCGGTTAGCGGCAGGAGGCCGGGCGTGTTCCCGCCCGGGGATCAACGGCGTGTCCAGAAGCATCGTCCTGGCCGCATCCTCCGCCAGGCCGCGCGCGGCACTCCCACAACAGTGTTGCACGCTCAAGGACCGTCGCCGGTCAGTTCCGCTCTGGTGGGCTCCGTCCCGCCTTCACGCCGAGAAGGTAGAAGCCACAGGATGGTCAGGCATCCTGGTCCTCGTGCCTGGCGTCACGCATGTTTTCTCATGTACCAAGTTCTGGGATCCGGCCCAAACCGAGGCGCGTCGGTCCGACGAGCGCCAGCCGAGCACGTAGCGGACACCCGTGAACCGGCACACCAGCGGCAGTCGCCATCGCGCCGAAACGCGTAGAGGCCCGGCCCCTCTAGGGCCGGGCCTCTACGATTCAGTGGCGACCAGCGTCACCACCATGACATGCCTAGACGCGTGGGTGATTCGTCGAGGTACGCCGCGTCGTCGTATCGTCGTCATCGTCAGTCGCGTCATGGGCTGCCCCGCCCGCTGCCGCGCCGGCCGAGCCGCCGATCGCCGCTCCGGCGGCTAAGCCAACCGGGCCGCCGACCACCGCGCCCGCCACACCGCCGATGGAACCGCCGACCAGCGAGCCGGTCGTCATTTCGCCCGCCGCGCTGTCATCGTCGTGGTCCCGCGCGTCGGCATCGAAGCCGTAGCCGCGCACATCAGAGCCGCCGTGCTGGTTGAAGATGGTGTGGGCCTGTCGGGCCTGCTGGTCGGATGCGGCGTGCACCGTCAACAGAATCTTGCCGCCCTTGACGTGCTCCTCGTATCCGCGTGCATGCTCCTCGGGGACGCCGGCGTCAACGAGTGCGCCGACCAGCCCGCCTGCCACCGCGCCAAGAGCCGCGCCACCGAGCGTCGTTGCCAGTGCACCTGCCGCAACAATTGGGCCGACGCCAGGGATCGCCAGCGTGCCGATGCCGACGAGCCACCCCAGGACGCCGCCCGTCAGGCCGCCAATGAGGGCACCGCCGGCCGCACCTGTGGCCCCCATGCCGGTGTCCTCAACCAGCTCCTTGGACTCGCTTGACTCACGGGCGACCACCGACACCTGGTCCGGCGCGAAGCCCTGTTCGCGTAGCTGCTCAAGCGCCTTCTGTGCGTGGTTCGGACCGTCAAAGACACCAACAACCGTGCGCCGGTCCGTCGTCCGTCCCATGGTGTTGGTCGTGTTTGCTGTTGCCATGCGTCATCATCCTCTGATCGGAACGCTGCGCGCCCGGCCGGGCCGGG
>JBBQBU010000367.1:0-6193 GCA_038318015.1 Chloroflexota bacterium
AAGCGACTCGGGTCGATGGGGTCAGATTTTGCGGTGCCACCCGGCACTGCGTTGAGTGTGATCTCCCCCGTGGTAAAGCGCACGCTGTCAGCGAGTTGAGTCTCTTGAAAATCGAACGGCTCACGGAACTCGGTGTAGCCAACGTCGCGACGGAATTTCTGCTCAGCTCCATCCCAATCTTGGCCGGTTGCAAACCGCACGCGATACGCCCCTGGCTCGATGCCGGTGAGTCGTGTGCGATTATTGGCGCTGACGAACATGTACCGAACTGCGATGTTCGTTCGGCTGTCCACCAGCTTCACCAAGGAGTCACGCGACGTGCCGTTCACGACGTCGAGAAAACTGCGTCCACTGGTCCGCGTCGGCGGCTGAATGTTTTGCCCATTCGGCAGTGTGACGGGCGGGCTGGTCGGGGCGGCGGGGGCCGGAAGCGCTGCCGCAGCCGCGCGCACGGTTGCCGTGGGGACGGGGCGGCCGGGGGTAGCTGGTGACGGCGGCGATGTGGTCCTTGATCCGTTCCACCAAAGCAATCCCAGTACGATAATGACGATCCAAAAGACCCAGGCGCCGCCGCGCCCAGCTTTCGAGACATTCGCTTGGCGGCAGCGCGCGATGAACGCCTCAATGTTTGCCCGCTCCTGCGGATCGCTGATGTGCGGGCGGGCCTCCTCGGCCACCTTGACGGCCGTTGCCCAGTCTTTGGCCTCGGCTGCGCGGACGGCGCGTCGCATCGCCCCATTGACTCGACAGGTTGCTATGGATCGCTGGATGTCGGCTCGCTCGGACGGCTCGTCTGCGAATTGAAGCGCGATCGTCAGGTCGCGAACAGTGCCATCCCAGTCCTCGCGACCGGCGAGGTCATTGGCGCGACGGCGGTAATCCATGCGCCGCAGGGTGCGAGCGTCAGCAGTGAGGCGAGACCGGACCGTACTGGACGCGGCTAGCTGTGATGCGTGATCCATCAACACTGCGGCCAGGGCCGTGCTGTCCCCGTCATTGTGTAGACGCACGCTCGCCCCACGGAGGATCTCGGCCAAGGCGTCCGCGCGGATTGCGGCGTCTGGGCCACCAGGGTCAAGTTCTCCGAGACGCCGCAAGACGGCTGCCGCCTCTAGTGCCAGAGGCTCTACCTTGCCAAAGAGCGTCCGACCATCTTTGTTTTGATCGAATGCAGCTAGGGCTTCACCTACTGCTCGCTCGGCGGCGGCGAGGGTTGTTCGTAGGCTGGCGGTTGCCTGGGATCGGACTCGGGCAACGTCGGCGGCAGGAAGTCCCGACTCAGCTATCGCCGCGAGTCGGTCGCGTGCGTCGTTATCACGTCCCCGCTCGACGAGCCTGCCGATAACACGGGCGCTGGGCTCAAGGATTCGCCACGAAAGCTCATTGCGGAGCGTATCGACTGTGGCGGGCTGGAGGCGAGGATCGCCCTCCAGGTCGGCGCGCATCCGTTCGGCGCGCCAGAACTGCTCGCGACCAAGTAGTGACCCCCAGGCTGCCAGGCCCGCGTGCCAGCGCGCAACAGGCGCATGTTCGTCTTCAACTGCTGCTGCATGAGCAATGATGGCAACTGCATGAATGGCGTCGTCGTCTCCGCGTTGCGCGCGGGGCCCTAGCATTGCGACAGCAGCGGAAACCGCGTGGCTGTCGGTTGGGTCAAGCCCCGACGAGGCCCCGAGTTCCGAAGTTCGAAGCCACAGCAGCGCCTCGGCAGCGCGACGGACCGGGTCAGCGAGGTTGTTCTCAGCATCGCGGATCAGACGAACCAACTCGTCGTCATGGTCAAGTGACGCGCGCATCGCCAACTCTTTCGCTCGTTTGCTCACCGCGCGCATGTCACACATCGTCGGCAGCCCGAGAATGCGAAAGGCGTTGGACGCATACGGGCTGTGCGCGGCATTTCGTGCTGGTCGGTACTGCCGAAGGACCGGCTCAGGCTGAGACGCGGCGGGGACCTCGGACAGTGGCGGCCTATCTGGTTGTAATCCGGTCCGTTGCGCTCGGATCTCAACCCTGAATGCCGAGATCAATTCGGCTACATCGCGTCGTTGGAATGACCCATCCTCGGCCCGTACGTCCACGGCGGCATCGTCGCCCACCAGAACGAACAGGGCGGCGCTGCCGCTTTGATCAACTAGGACGTGCTTGCCGTCCCGACTTTCAGTCGTAAATCGCCGCTTCCGGACTTCCAAGCGACCATCAGCCGCGCGAACAATATCGTCAATGACAACACCAGACTCGCGCTGAAGCCAACGCCCAGCAGCCACGATCTCGCCGCTCCCCGACGTGAAGTCGATGTCTGCTGTGAGCGATGACATCAGAAGGCTGAGGACGGTGGGCTCCCAAGCACCAGCAGCATCTCTCAGACAGTACAGACCGGTGGGCACTGTCTGGACTTTCGCCGTCACAGTCAATCGAGCCGTGCCGTGCCGGTCACCGACCGTCACTGGTTCACCCCTGCCGCCACCACGCTGTACTGCCCGCCCCCGCTACAATCGCGTCCCAATTTCTCGCTCATAGTAGCAAGGCATCATCGCGCCGTCAATCAGACAGAACGTGACAGCGAGACTTGCCGAGTGATTGAACTCTATGGCCAGCAGCGCATTCTCGTGACTGTCGCGTGCCCGTGTTGTTCCTGGCCGTGGTCGAGGGTTTCGCAGGTTGCTGGTCTGACATGTCGAGCGCACTGCGCAAAGCCTCATGGCTTGGCTATCGGCCTCTACGTCAGGGAGAGCGCCTTGTACGCCGCCTGGCGGAGGTCACCGAAGAAGATCGGGTCGACCTGCTCCAGCACGTCCGGGTTGACTTCCAGGAACTGGCGCTTGTTCTCGATGGGAATCAGCGCGCGGCGAGCACCGTTGTCCATCGCGACCTGTAAAGGCTCGGTCAGCGAGCGGATGGGCTTGATGTTGCCCTGGACGCTCGTGTCTCCGAGCACCAGCAGCCCCGCCTGCGCCGGTGTCTTGCGGAGAATCGAGTAGGCGGCGATGAAGAACGCAACGCCAATCTCGGCCTCGACGCGATTGCCTAGCAAGTCGATGACTTCAACATGGAAGTCTTGCGTATCGACCTCGCGAGCGACTCCGAGGGCCGTCTTATGTGAGTTCAGATAGCTGAATGCTCGGGTGATCGACTCCCGCATATCACCATGAACCCCGCCGACCAGTCTGAGCTTCCCGGAGCCGGTGAGCAGGCTCACCTCCAGCCGATACAGCCCGACCGTTCCGTCCATGCTCACCGACGCCGTGTAGATCGACCCTGGCGCAAGCGGATCGGCAGAGATCAGATCGCGGCCGCCCTGCTCCGGCACGCCGACGAATCGCTCCTCGCCGGTCTCGTTCACGAGGTAGCTGAACGAAGTCTGGTAGTACTCGAAGGAGCCCATCTTCTTGAGCTGCTCCTTCACCCGACGCCGGCCCTCAATTGCAAGCTGCATGATCTCTTCGAGATCGTCGCGCTCAACCTCGCCGTGCGGGTGAAGGATCTTGACCAGACCCGAGACGGTCCGCCTGACTGCCTTGCGGTCGCGGGCGTTCAGGTGCGCCCCGAGCGCGAAGTGCCGATCCAGCAACTCGGTGTAGTTCAGCTTGCGCAGCTCGCGCAGCGCCTCGGCCAGGTAGTCGACCACGAAGCCGTAGTGATTCGTAAAGTGGTCGTTGTGCATCTTCGGCACTTCCCAGCCGGGCAGGTAGAAGTGCAGGCGGTCGATGAACGCCATGTCGTCGCGGATGATGTCCGGCAGTGGCGCGAACAGGTGGCCGGTCTGAACCATCACGTCAACCGGCTGCTGGGTGTTCCCGAACATCGCGATGCTGGCGTACCCCGACAGCGCCTCCTGGCCACGCTGGAACTGGCCGGACTCGCAATAGGTCTTGAGAGTGGTGATGACTTCCTTCGGCATCTTCTGGAGATCGGCGACCTCGTCGAAGCCGACCGTGTCCCAGATCTGCACCATCCCCTTGTACCGGCCCTGCTGCTGGCCGAACAGGTTGGCGACCGTCGTCGGGCCCGTCAGGAGGGCGGCGTACGGCGAGATCTCCTGCA
Source organism: Chloroflexota bacterium (assembly GCA_038318015.1). Lineage (GTDB taxonomy): Bacteria > Chloroflexota > UBA6077 > UBA6077 > JACCZL01 > JADZEM01. The sequence goes on from JBBQBU010000367.1 coordinate 4,042, forward strand.
CCGCGTAGCTCTTGCCGGTGCCGCGCGGGCCAAGCTCGACGAGGTTGAAGTTCGCCTCACACAGCGGAATCAGGCGCACCAGAAACAGGAGCTTCAGCCGCCGATCCATGACGGATGGCTCGTAGCCCATGCTGCGGATCATCAGGTCGAGCCACTCGTCCGACGTGAACTCGGCGCGCAGACGGCGGTACTCGTCCAGATCAAAGGTAGCGAGTTGGATCGGTGAGAGCGAATCGATCCAGAAGGGGTACTTGCCCTTCGTCTCCTCGTCGTACTCCCAGCGCACATCGACCTGAGCCCAGATGCCGCCCGTCAGCAGCCGGTCGTAGTCGCGGACGTAGCGGTCGGGGATGCGGACGTAGCGGTGGCCGAAGTTGGTGACCTCGGCCCAGTACTGGGAGTCGACCAGCCGCACCCGCACCTTGTCGATGAAGGTGTGGCGGCCCTGCTCCTTCACTCGGCTCTGCGCCTTCTGGGCCTCGTCGGGGCGAATGTAGTTGTCGGCGAGCGTGTCGTTGACGACCTGCATCCCCATCTGAATCGACATCTCGTCCGATGACGCGCAGTACTTGCCGAGCAGATACTCCAGGACGAAGACCGGGACGTTCGCGCCGACCTTCACCTTGCGGACCAGATCCTTGCGGACGACCTTGCCGGCGAAGATGCGGTTGACCTTGTCATCGAGGGCGTCGCGCGCTGGGGTCGAGAGGAAGACCACGGTCACATCCCCAGATTCACGGGAATCTCGTCTGATTGAGCGATCAGCGCGTCGGTGGTGGGGTCTTGCAGCACGATCTGGACGAATGGTACGTCGGTGCGCCGCAGCAGGAAGCCGACTCTGGCCGTGGTGCCGGGCGTTAGCTGAAGGATGCCGGTTGTCGCGTCAAGCTCCGCATCCATGGCCATACCGGCCGCACCGGCCTGCTCTGGCCCGCTGACGAGCGCGACCCTGACCGGGACAGTCTCCGTCGAGAAGAGGCCGGCCTCGGCTACGACGCCCACCGTGAATATGCGGTTGACGATCTTTCCCGGCACATCCTCCAGGCGGACGCGCAGACCAGCGGCCTCAGCAGCCGAGGCGGTCGGTGCAGGCCGTGCTCGGAGGGTTACCACTGGCACGATCAGCTCCTGGAGGCTGGTGCCGCCGTGGTGGTAGCTCAGGCCGCCGCCGGCCTTGAAGACGCCCAGGCCCGTTGGGAACACGAAGTCCAAGTCGGAGGCGTAGCCGAGCGTCGAGGACGAGACGCGGACAGTGCCCATCGGGTCCGCGCCGCCCCGACCGATCCAGCAGCGGCGATGCAGATCGACGGTGTCGCCGCCGGGGCTGTCAGTCTTCATGTCGTCTGCGCGGGGGCGCGCGAAGAGGTGCCCGTGGTCGGCCGACACGACGAACCGCTCGACGCCAGCCGCCCCGAGCTTCCGGATCGCCCGTGCGAGATCGTTGATGATCGGGTCCATGACGCGGCGGGCCAGGAGGTCGTTGCCCTGCTCACCCATCATGTCGATCTCCTGCGAGCGAACGACCACCAGCGGTGCCCGGCCGATCTTGCTCGCCAGCCAGACGGAGCGGTGCTGGATGACATCCTCGAGCGTCAGATCGACGACGCCGGGCACCCGGGCGGCCATCACCTTCTGACGGTCGGGCAGGACGGTCATGGTGGAGGTGTCGATACGAGATGCCAGCTTCGCGCCCTGCTGCACCACCGAGAAGCTCTCGGCAGCGCCCGGCAGCAGCGCCGCCATGCCGACCGGCGTGATCGTGGGGAGAGCAGCGACGGCGGGACGGATCGCCAGATCAGGGCTGCCTTCGAGCAGGCGGACCAGCGCGATGCCCATCTCATAGCGCAGCGCGTCCACGAAGAAGTAGGCCGTCTGCCCGGCGGCGGCTCTGACCACGTCGGCGTAGACGTGCGTCTGGTGGAGCGCGCCGGGCACGGCCCAGCTGGCCGCGCGGAACGCTTTGCCGAACCCCTCAGCCATCCGTTTTAGCAGCGCGTCATGGGCGCTGATGACGTGAATGTGCGCCTGCCGCGACGCCTCGTCGAGGTCGTCCTCCATCTGGGCAACCCACGACTCAAGTTCGCGGTGGAGGCCGTCCACACGGTGCCAGCCATCGTCGGCGGCGTAGGCGGCAACCCAGGCGTCGGCCTTG
>JBBQBU010000368.1:0-6157 GCA_038318015.1 Chloroflexota bacterium
GTGGACTCGACTGACCCGGTCGGGCCGGCTGAGGGGCTGATCTCCGAAGAGTTCTACCGGCTCGCGTCCGGCGCGCTGGCAGAGGATGGCATCTTCGCGATGCAGACCGGCTCGCCGTTGCTGATGCGCCACGAACTGGACTCGGCCGCCGAGCGGATGCGCCACGTTTTCCCGATTGTCAGCACCTACCTGGGGCACGTCCCCAGTTACCCCGGCGTGCTGTGGTCGTGGACGGCCGGCTCCAAGACGCTTGACCCGAGCGTGCCCCGGCGGACCCCGCCGGCGGGCTTGCGCTTCTACACCCCAGACGTTCACCGAGCGGCGTTCGCGTTGCCGCCGTACCTGTCCCCCACACCGTTTCAAGGAACTGCTGATGCCGCTGCAACCGCCGGCCTCCGGGGGCCACTTCTGGGGTAGCGCCCCGGATGACGGCTCGCAGCAGGCGGCGCGGTTCTGCCTGTTCGGCGCACCGCTTGATCTGACCGGTTCCGGGCGACTCGGGACCGGTCAGGCACCGCCCGCCGTGCGCCGCGCCTCCCACAACATCGAAAGCTACAGCCCCGGCCTCGACGCTGACCTGTTCAACGCCCGGTTAGCGGACCTGGGCGACCTCCTGCTAGACGGTCTGCCGATGGCCGCCGCCCTGGCCGACATCGAACAGCAGACGGCGGCGGTCCTGGGGCGATCCGTGCCGGTCGTCGTTGGCGGCGAGCACACCATCGCCCTGGCGATTGGGCGCGCCGTCAAGCACCGCCACCCAGATGCCGTCATTATCTCGCTCGACGCGCACCTGGACCTTGCCGACGAGCTTAACGACCTGAAGGTGGCGCACGGCACCTGGATCTGCCGACTGAGCGAGGAGATCGGCGGCCTCGGGGACTTCGTGCTGCTGGGGATGCGCTCCGGCACGCGCGACGAGTGGCAGCGGGCGCGTTCGGCCATGTGGCAGTCGCCCGAGGTGGTGCTGCCCGAGCATATCCGTGTGAAGATCGGCAATCGGCCGGTCTACCTCTCGGTTGACATCGACGTGCTGGACCCGTCAGCCGCCCCTGGCACCGGCACGCCGGAGCCGCCCGGCATCTCGACGGCTGACCTGTTCCGCTTCGTGTACAGCCTGGCCGGCCTGAACGTGGTGGCCCTGGACGTGAACGAGATTCTGCCGGAGGTTGATCCGGCCGGCATCACGGCGCTGACCGGGGCGAAGCTGATCCGCGAGACGGTGCTCGTGCTCGCTGGGGGGTGAGGGGCGCTACGCGAGGGGCGGGGTGCGGGCGGCCCAGGGGCGCGCCTGCTCGAACGCCGCCGCCGCCCGCAACACCAGGGCGTCTTGCTGCCAGCCTCCGACGATCTGCAAGCCGACCGGCAACCCATCAGCCGTGAAGCCGGCCGGCACCGAGATGGCCGGGAAATTGCTCAGGTTGAAGGCGTAGGTCGGCAAGAGCATGTCGAATGGCTGCCGCAACGTCCGGCCGCCGACCTCGATCGGGAAGGTGGCGTCGAGGCGCAGCGGCGGCGTGACCGTCGTCGGTAGCACGAGCAGGTCGAACCGCTCGAAGAAGTCGCAGAGGCGGCGATGGTACGCCGTGCGGGCAACTTCGGCCTCCGCGACGTCCACCGCCGTCGCCTCGCCGGCCACATCCAGCCGCCCGACAAGGATCGGGTCCATCTGGTCGCGCCACTCGTCCAGGTACTTGCCAAGCGATGACTGCCGCAGCCCGGCGTTCAGCAGCACGAACGGCCGCGCAATGTCCCCGATCTCGGGGGACGCCGCGTCTAGCTGACAGTCGAACGCCTCGAACGTGCGAGCGGCGGCGGCGCAGATGGCCGCGACCTCGGCGTCGATGGGGGCCGCGCCGCCCAGGTCAGGCGTCCAGGCGACGCGCAGCCCGCGCAGTTCCCGGAAGCCCTCCTCGTCGGTGATCTCCTCCCAGGCCTCGCCGGTGGTCGGTAAACTCAATGGGTCGCGCGCGTCTAGCCCGGCGATGGCGGCGAACATCAACGCGGCGTCCGCCACCGTCCGGGTGATCGGGCCGTCCACCGACAGGCCGCTCCAGCCGGAAGGGTTCGGCACGCGCGGCACCCGCCCCTGCGACGGCTTGAAGCCAACCACACCCGACCACGCCGCAGGCTGCCGAATCGAGGCCGCAAGGTCGCTGCCCTGCGCCAGCGGCCCCAGGCCCGCCGCGACAGCCGCCGCCGCCCCACCTGACGAGCCGCCTGGCGACCGATCCAGCGCCCACGGGTTGCGCGTCGCCCCGAACACGCGGTTATCCGTCAGCGGTTTGCAGCCGAACTCGGGTGTGTTCGTCTTGCCGAGCAGGATGCCGCCGGCAGCCCGCAACCGTTCCACGATCAGGCCGTCCGCGTCGGGTACGTTGTGCTCGAAGATCTTCGAGCCCATCGTGGTGCGGATGCCCTTCGTCGGCGTCAGGTCTTTCAGCGAGTACGGGATGCCGTGCAACAGCCCCAGGTCGTCGCCGTCATGGGCGGCGCGTTCGGCAGCCCGGGCGGCTTCGCGGGCCTGTGCGGCGGCCACCGTGCAGTAGGCGTTGACGGTCGGGTTGACCCGCTCGATGCGGTCCAGCAGGTGATCGACCAGTTCCACCGGCGAGAGCCTGCCGCGTCGTATCAGCTTTGCCAGTTCAGTTGCCGACGTCCACTCCAGCGCAGTCGCCATCGTTGTGCTCCCTGTGGTGCCGGATGTGCGCTGTCGGGCGCAGCCGTGACCCGATGCGCTGGCCGGTGCCCGCTTGCATGGTACTGTACGTCCGGCGCGGCCCGGCAGCGTCCGCACCCCGCCAGCGCCCGACTCCGCTCGGTATGATCGTGGCACGGCAGCGACGCCGCCGTGCCCGGCCAGCCGGCCACGGGGCGCGCAGCATTATCGCCAGACGGCAAGGAGTCCAGAGCGTATGGCCCCGGACCTGAAGCAGTACCCGGCGTATCAGTCTTCGCGGCCGTACACGCGCTGGTGGTGGTTGCACGGCCCGTTCCGGCAGCAGGACATCGTGTACCAGCTGGACTGGCTGAACGCGAATGGCTTCGGCGGCGTTGAGCTGGCGTGGCTCGATCCGACGTGGCAGACCCGGCCGGATGCCCCGCCGCGCCCCGAGTGGCTCGGAGAAGAGTGGTCCGCGTTGCTCGGGTTCACCAAGCGGTACGCCGACGAGATCGGGCTGGGGTGCGACTTCACACTCGGAAGCTGCTGGCCGTTCGGCGGCTCCAGGGTCCGCCCGGAGGACGCCGCACAGACGCTGGACGGGGCGTCGCCGCAGCGGTTGTACGGCTCCTGGGAGAGCGGGCCGCGCCCGGTGCTCAACCACCTGTCAGCCGATGCCCTGCGCCGCTACGCCGACGCCCTGGCACCGGCTTTCGCGCCGGGGCTGGCTGGGACGCCGTCGGCGCTCTTCTGCGACTCCGGCGAGCTTGATGCCGGCCGCCTCTGGTCGCCCGAGTTGTGGGACGCCTTCGAGGCCCGCTACGGCTACCGTCTGGAGGGGCGCATCGAGTTGGCCCGCACCCAGCCACACATGCGCTACGAGTACCGCCGCATGGTCGGGGCCACCATGCAACAGGCGTTCTTCGAGACGTTTGCCGATATCTGCCACCAGCTTGGCGCGTTCGCCCGGGTGCAGGCGCACGGCACCCCCACCGACCTCCTGAGCGCCTACGCCAGCGCCGACGTGCCAGAGACCGAGTCGTTGCTGTTCCCGCCGCCGTTCTCGCGCATCGCGGCGTCGGCGGCGGCGCTGGCCGGCAAAGATCTCGTCAGCGCCGAGGCGTTCTCCTGCATCTACGGCATCGTCGGGCTGGGCGATCTGCGAGCGGCGCGCTACTGGCGGCGCGAGCAGCCGGCCGACTTGAAGCTGCTGGCCGATGCGCTGCTGGCGCACGGCGTCAACCAGTTCGTCTGGCACGGGATGCCGTTCAACCCGCCCGGCGGCAAGAATGAGTTCTACACGTCAGTACACGTCGGGCCGGACGCCGCTTTCGCCAGCGAGTTGCCCGCCTTCAATGAGTACCTGGAGACGGTCTGCGGCATGATGCGGCGCGGCCGACCGTACGCCAACCTGGCGGTGTACCTGCCGAACGAGGACATGCTGCTGCGCGACCGCGTGCCGGACGACCAACGCACCCCAGGTGCCATGTTCGAGTGGGAGATGCGGCAGGTGGCACCGCCGCCCGAGACGGCCGGCTACCATCCGCTGTGGATCTCTGAGCCGTTCCTGCGCGAAGGCATCGGCGTTGACGGCGATCTGGTCGTCGGGAATGTCCGGTTCAGCGCCCTCTACCTGAACGTGGAATGGCTGGCATCGGGCGCGCTGGAGCAGGTGGCACGGCTGGCCGCCGAGGGTGTGCGGATCGTGCTGGTGCGCGAGCCGAAGCTGCCGGGGATGCGCCGCAACGCGCAGTATGCGGGCTGGCTGGCGGCGCTGGCTGCCGCGCCGAACGTCCGCGCCTCACTCGCCGCATTTGACGTGCAGCCGTTGATGCAGGGGGCCAGTGTGCCGCCGTACTGGGCCAGGGAGGGGCAGGGCGAGTTGCTGCTGTTCCTGGCGAACCCGCTGGCGGCGCAGGTGCGCTACCCAATGCTCTACGGGCAGTCGTTGTCCGAGAGCGCCATCGACTGTCCGGTGACGATCACCTACGGCGGCGTGTCACACGAGGTCGCGTTGCGCTTCGAGCCGTACCGCTCAATCATGCTGCGAGTGACGCGCGACGGGCAGGCCACGGTGCTGGACCTGGACTACGTGCCGCCGCCGCCCGTGCCCGACGAGCAGACGAGTTCGGAGCAGAAAAGAGGGTGACAGTTACGTAGGATCGTCACAGGCGTGGTCCTGGCGCAGCAACATGCACGCCCGTGTCATCCTGAGCAACGGTAGGCGGGGACCGCCGGAGAGCAGGAATGACATGGTTACTGCAGTACGTTGGGACACGGCCGCGCCTGCGATAAACAGAGCGCTGGCCTGCTCACATCCACGCCTGCTCATGTGTCGGCTGTACACTCTCGGGCGATGAGTTCTCGGGTGATGCGGCAGCCTGACGCCACGCGGGCCGGCATCGGACGCATGCGCGCGGCGAGCCTGCTGCTCCGACTGGCGGTCGCCTGCACCATTCTGGCCGGGCTGGTGCTGTCGGGGCAGTTCGTGCGGTCAGGCATCCAGACGGTTGACCTTGTGTGGCCCGTCACGCACCCCGAAGGCGCGACGATTGCCGCCATCCTGCGCGCCCGCGACGGCCAGCCGGTCTACCAGGACTTCATGCAGTTTCCGCACGTCATCACGCCGTATCCACCGCTCCAGCCGGCCGTGGTTGGGCTGACAGCGCGGGCGCTCGGGTTGTCAATCATGGAGACGGTCGGGCTGGCGCGCAGCCTCACGCTGGCGTCGGCGCTGGCGACGACGCTGCTGATCTGGCTGGCAGCGGTGCGCCTGGGAGCCGGGCGGCTGGCTGCGCTGGCGGGGGCAGCCCTGTTCCTGCCGCTGCCGTTCCTCGACGAGTGGGGCTTTGCCGCGCGGCCGGACGTGCCGGCCGTGGCGCTGTCGCTGGCAGCCATGCTGCTCGTGCTCGTGCAGCCGCAGCGGGTCTGGCTGGCGACCATCGTGGCGGTGGCAGCGCTCTTCACGAAGCAGACCGCCGTGGCCGTGCCGCTGGCAGCGACGGCCTGGCTGCTGCTGTCGGGGCAACGGCGTGCTGCCGTTGTGTTCGCGGGCACGTACGGCCTGCTGGCAGCGGGGCTGGTCGGGCTGCTCCAGCTTCTGACCGGCGGCACCTACATTCTGAACACGGTGCTGGCCCACCTGAACACCCCGAAGAACGGCTTCGACTTCGCCACTCGCGACATCATGCCGCTGTTCACTGATGGCTGGCTGCCGCTCGGACTGGCAGCCGTGGCGCTGGCGATCCCGTTCGTGCGGCGCGCTGCCCTGCTGCCGCTGCTCTATCTGGCGGCCACCCTCGCTCTGGCGCTCTACTCGCTGCGCAACACCGGCGGCGACGTGAACTACCTGATCGAGCCGGCAGCAGCGGCCTGTGTGCCAGCGGCGCTGACTATTGGCTGGCTCTGGCGACGGGCATCGACATCGGTTTTCGCTCGGCCCCCGGCCCTCGGGAGTGGCCCTCACCCCCCGACCCCCTCTCTCGCAAGCGGGAGAGG
>JBBQBU010000369.1:0-6138 GCA_038318015.1 Chloroflexota bacterium
GAACGTCATCGCCATGACGCCGACGGACTACCAGGCCTGGGTGGCCCGCAGCACGAAGCCCGCCGAAGCGGTGACGGACATCGCGAAGGAAGGGCAGGAGGCGTTCGGGACGAACGGCTGTGCTGGCTGTCACGCCATTGAGGGCAACCCGACGGCAGTCGGCAAGACCGGGCCGGACCAGTCGCACTTCGGCAGCCGGACGACGCTCTCCGCTGGCATCTTGCAGAACACGCCCGAGAACCTCGCCGCGTGGATCGAAAATCCGCAGACGATCAAGCCGGGCAACATCATGCAAAACCTACACGTCCGCCCGCGCGACGTTGAGGCGCTCGTCGCGTACCTACACAGCCTGAAATAGGGACGTCGGAGGCAACTATGGCAGTCACCCTACCTAGACCCGCTCCGGCAGCACCCGTTCAGGCTGCTCCCGAGTACGGCGCGCTCCCGGCGTACCGTGGGATCGTCTCGTGGTTGACGACCATCGACCACAAGCGCATTGGCATCCTGTACGGATCCACGGCGTTCATCTTCTTCCTGCTCGGCGGTATCGAAGCGCTGATGATCCGCATGCAGCTAGCGACGCCGAACGGGACGTTCGTGTCGCCGGACGCGTACAACCAGCTCTTCACGATGCACGGTACGACGATGATCTTCCTCTTCGTCATGCCGATGAGCGTCGCGTTCTTCAACTACATTGTGCCGCTCCAGATCGGCGCGCCCGACGTGGCGTTCCCCCGCCTGAACGCGTTCAGCTACTGGACGTTCCTGTTTGGCGGCATCTTCATCAATCTGAGCTACTTTGTAGACGGCATGCCTGACGGTGGCTGGTTCGGCTACGCCCCGCTCAGCAGCATCCAGTATTCGCCGAGCCATCGCCTGGACTTCTGGATGCTCGGGCTGCAGATCCTGGGCGTTGCGTCGCTCGCAGGCGCGTTCAACTTCATGGTGACGATCATCAACCTGCGTGCGCCGGGCATGTCCCTGATGCGTATGCCGATCTTCACCTGGAACACGCTCATCACGTCGTTCCTGCTGGTGTTCGCCTTTCCGGCCATCACCGTGGCGCTGTTGCTGCTGATGTTCGACCGCATGTTCGGCACGAACTTCTACTACGCGCCGAACGGTGGCGACCCGCTGCTCTGGCAGCATCTCTTCTGGATCTTCGGGCACCCCGAGGTCTACATCCTCATCCTGCCCGCGATGGGTATGGTCTCGGAGATCCTGCCGGTCTTCTCGCGCAAGCCACTCTTTGGCTATCCGTTCGTGGTCTACGCAACGGTCGCCATCGGGTTCATCGGCTTCGGTGTGTGGAGCCACCATATGTTTACGACGGGCCTCGGTCCGATCGCGAACTCATTCTTTGCGGCCAGCACCATGCTGATCGCAGTGCCCACGGGCGTGAAGATCTTCAACTGGATGGGCACCATGTGGGGCGGCTCGATCCGCTTCACCACGCCGATGCTGTACGCCATCGGGTTCGTGTCGATGTTCACCATCGGCGGTCTGAGCGGCGTGATGCACGCGGTCGTACCCATCGACATGCACCACCAGGACTCGTACTTCGTGGTTGCGCACTTCCACTACGTTCTCTTCGGCGGCGCGTTCTTTGGTCTCATGGGAGGCCTGAGCTTCTGGTGGCCGAAGGTGACGGGGACGATGTTGGACGAGAAGCTTGGGAAGATTGCCTTCTGGTTCACCTTCACCGGCTTCAACTTGACCTTTGGCCCGATGCACTTCCTGGGCGTGGACGGCATGCCCCGCCGCGTGTACACCTACGGCATCAACCAGGGCTGGACCGGCTGGTTCGGGCTGAACTGGCTCGGCTGGAACTTCGTCATCACCATCGGCGCGATCACCATCATGATCGGCACGCTGATCTTCATGTACACCGCATTCAAGGCGCTGCGCGGCCCGAAGGACGCCCCGAACGACCCGTGGGACGCGGCGACCCTGGAGTGGAGCCTGCCGTCGCCGCCGCCGGTCTACAACTTCGCGGTGGCCCCGGTTGTCCGCTCTCGTGACGCATACTGGGCCTGGAAGCGCCGCCCGCAAGCCGTCGAGGCCGGCGACACCGAGGCGACGCTGACGGTGGCGGGTCATACGGTCGGGCATGTGGAGTTTGAGGAAGAGCAGCCTTCCGAGGAGTACTTCGCGCAGGAGCGCAACGCCTACCACATCAACCCGAGCAGCATGCACATGCCGAACCCGTCGTTCTTCCCGATCATCGCGGCCTTCGGTCTGACGCTGATGGGTGCGGGGATGATCTTCGGCTACGCGCTGACCGTCGCCGGGTTCCTCTACTTGATCGTGGCGATCGGCGGCTGGGCCCTCGAGTCGACCGGCTGATTGGGAGCGAAGTAGTGAGCATCGCGCACGACGTCCACAGCGCCCCAGCCGCCGCCCATGATGGCGGTGGCCACGGGGGGCACGCACCATCCGTGCTGGATGGCAAGTGGTCCGCTCCGGTCGGTCACGCCTTGCCGACGAGTACCGGCCTGGACAACCGCAAGCTGCTGATGTGGCTGTTCCTGGCCTCAGACTGCATGTTCTTCGGTGCGTTGATCGGCACGTTTATGGTCTACAAGGGGCGGAGCCTGGTTGGCCCCTCTCCCCATGAGATCTTCGACATTCCGTACACCTCAGTCAGCGCATTCGTGCTGCTGATGAGTTCGCTGACGATGGTACTGGCTCTGGCCGCCATCCAGCGGAACGATCAGGTACGCCTCCGCATCTGGCTCATCACCACGGCGCTGCTGGGCATGGTCTTCATCGGTGGGCAGTACTACGAGTTCACGGTCTTCTACCATGAGGGCTTGACGCTTGGGCACAGCCTCTTCGGGTCGTCGTTCTTCACGCTGACGGGCTTCCACGGCGCGCACGTGACGATCGGCATCTTCTGGCTGCTGTACATGACGGCCGTCTCCTGGACGGGCCGCCTGAACTCGGAGCAGCCGCTCTTCATCGAGATCGCCGGGTTGTACTGGCACTTCGTTGATATCGTCTGGATCGTGATCTTCACGGTCGTCTACCTCCTGCCGTAACGCACAGCAGCCTCACGACAGTCTGGAGAGAGGCCGATGGTTCTCGACTCAAAACAAATGGAGTGGGCGAGCCAGCAGGGGCTGGACACCGCCACGCTCAAAAAGGCCAAGGTGCCGATCTTCGGGAAGTGGTATTTCCCGGATCTGCCCGCCAACGCACCGATGGTGAACTTCAGTACGGGGCAAACCGAGAAGTTCCCGGTCGGCTATCGAGCTGGCGCGGTCCTCTACGTGAAGGACGAGGATCTGCGGAGGGCTGGTATCGGGCCGTACAAGGGCATGGCGGCCCCCGCTCCGTCCTTGGCTGCTGAAGTCGCTGCGCCGGCTGCGGTCGCCGTGGCTGCTGCTCCGGCGCGCCCCGCTCCGGCTCCGAGGGCGGCTGCACCGGCTCCCGCGGTGCACTATGCTCCGGCACCGGCGCATCATGCCCCGGCCCCCGGCGGGGGGCACGCCGCTGCCCACGGCGATGCGCACGCGCACCCGACGCCGAAGACCTACGTGATGATCGCGCTGATCCTCTGCATCGTCACGGCGATTGAAGTCTGGGTGTACTACGTCCCCGCGCTGCTCCCGTTCATCTTCCCGATTCTGCTGGTGCTGTCAGTCTTCAAGTTCGTGCTGGTCGTCGGCTGGTTCATGCACTTGAAGTTCGACCATTCGTCGTTCACGTGGTACTTCGCGGGCGGCCTCGGCTTAGCTATCGCCATCTTCTCCGGGCTCGTCCTGCTGCAGATTGCGACGCACGGGATGCCGCCGGGCGACGGCAACGCGCACGTGTTCCCGCCGAACCTCGCCCCTGCCAGCGCGCCAGCGCAGCCAGCCGGGCACTGAAGCTCAGGTCGTTGTGATGCGGGTCAGGTGGGTCATCCACCTGGCCCGTTGTGTTTGGCGAACTGGCTGCGCTAATCGCGCATTGCCACCCTGTTGCGGCGTATCCTCATAGGAGCGTTCCCTTCCATGCGGCCCGTCTGCCGCGTGGGCCTGATTGCCGCCTGGCGCGCCTGCCCGTCTCACGGAGACAGCTATGCATCCGCTGTTTGCTCTCGCACTGGCTCAACCGTCGCCGATCCCTGAGTTCTCCTGGTGGACGTGGTCAGGTGACGGCGTGTTGCGTGGCGGGCTGCTCTTGCTGGCGGGCGTCTACTTGCTCGGCGTGGGACCGCTGCGCCGCCGCTACAAACTCGGGCCGCCGGTCAGTCGCGGGCGTGTGGCGCTGTATCTGTCGGGCGTGTTCGTGCTCTTCGCGGTGCTGGAAGGGCCGATTCACTCGTTGAGTGACACCTACCTGTTCAGCGGCCACATGGTGCAGCACATGGTGCTGATCTACGCATCCCCGCCGCTGATGCTGCTGGGGATGCCGGGTTGGCTCCTCCGGCCGCTGCTGCGACTGCCGGGTGTCCTGCCGTTCGCTCGAACGATCACGAGGCCGCTCCCGGCGCTCATCCTGTTCAACGTCGTCTTTGCGCTCTACCACATCCCGACCTATTACAACGCGATTCAAGAGAGCCACAACCTCCATATCGCGTCTCACCTCGTGTTCATTGCGCTGGCTGTCATCATGTGGTGGCCCTTGCTGAGTCCGCTGCCCGAGGTGCCGCGCCTGTCCTACCCAATTCAGATGATTTACGTGTTCGGGCAGACGATCCCGGGGTTCCTGGTCGGCTCGTTCATCACGAACTCCCAGCGCGTGATCTACCCGTTCTATGCTGAGGCACCGCGCGTCTGGGGCTTGTCGGCGATGGATGACCAGAAACTCGGCGGCCTCATCATGTGGGTGTTCGGCGGGTTCTACCTCTTGCTGATCTACAGCGCCGTCTTCTTCGCGTGGGCGCGCGCCGAGGGCGTCAACGATGACGTGGCGGTGCCGATACGACGCCGCCCGCGTGTCGCAACCCCGACCGAGGTGGCTCCGGCGGTCCAGCGGCTGCCTGAGCCGGCCACTGCAGCGCCGGCTGACGGTGCGGCCGTGAGTGCTGCCGTTAGCGACGCGGACATGACGCCGCGCCGCGTGTCAGGCTCGCCCAGGAAGCTGGGTGCGCGCCACGTCGTGACCTCCGCGCCTGACCGCTCTCGCTTGAACTAGCGCCGGTCACCACGCGCCGTAGGCGACGTCCGCGGGCGGGAGCGGCGTGCCGGTGGGATAGATCAAGTAGACCGTGCCGCCCGAGTGTGTGAGCCACAGGCGCTCTAGCGCGGCCCGGGGGTAGACCCGCCGCACCGTCAGCCCGAGGCGCGGGTCGGCGGCCGGGTCGTTGACGACCACGTCGCCGCTGGCCGTGAAGCCCACGATGACCAGCAAATGGCCGTCCGTTGACGGCACGGCGGCGGCACTGCCCAACTCGCCGGGCCCCCAGGCGAGGCTCGCGACGACCGGGATGCCGGCCTCGATCCACCGCTCGACCTGCGCGAGGCTCGACATGCGCGACACGTAGGCCGACAGGCCGTCGCGGCCGGCGTATGCCGTATTGAACGGCCAGTTGCCGTTGCCGCGATAGACCGGGTCGTAGACGGCGGCGGCGACCTCCGGCACTGGCCGGTTGAGCGCCTGGTTGCCGAGCCGGTCGGCCCAGTACGCCATCACCATGCTGGTGGATGTGGGGCTGCACCAGACCGGCCCACCGCCCGCGTAGATCATCTGTGAACGCTCTGGGACTGGTAGGGCCACGCCCCAGGCGGCTCGACTGACCGGTACCGCTCGGGCAACCGGCGAGGGCGAGGATGCCAGCACCGCCGCCAGCGTCACGAGCGGGCCGCTGCCGGCGGACGGGGCGTCGGAGCGGAGGACGAGCGCGAGTTGGTGCGCCGCCGCCGGTGCTGAGAGCAGCAGCGTGTCGGTGGAGACGCGGCCGTCATCGTCGCGCTGCCCCTTCACGCTCTGGCGACGCTCGGTGCCGTTCTCGGCTGCCCACGACCCCAGGTCGTACCAGCGGGTCCAGTGGGCGTCTTCGCCACCAATGCGCGCCCGTACGCGCACCTCGACCCAGGTGCCCGGCGGCGTCTCCGCGTTCCAGGATGGGATAACCTCGCGGAACGGCGCGGCGGTGGCCTGCACGGGACCGATAGCAAGGCCGGCGTTGTCGTCTGGTCGCGCCAGGCC
>JBBQBU010000370.1:0-6089 GCA_038318015.1 Chloroflexota bacterium
TCACCGAGCGTCAGGTGTCGGCGCTGGCCGACCTCAAGTCCGAGTTGGAGCAACAGGCATGACTTCGACCATTGAACTCCGGACGACCACCCAGGTCTACCGGGTGTACATCAAGGCGACGCCCCAGGCCGTCTGGGACGCTATCACGAAGCCCGAATGGACCGCGAAGTACGGCTACGGCGGCCTCGCGGAGTACGACATGCGCCCTGGCGGGGCGTTCGTAATACGGGCCGGCGCGGCGACGAAGGCGTTCCCGAGCGTGCCAGACATCATCGTCGATGGCGAGGTCATCGAGGCCGATCCGCCGCGCAAACTGGTGCAGACGTGGCGGATGTTGATGGATGCGGAAATGGCCGCCGAGGGGTTCACGCGCCTCACCCACGAGATCGAGCAGATCCAGGAGGGCGTCACCCGCCTGACCGTCATTCACGAATTGGAGGGCGCGCCAAAGCTGGCCGTCGTGACCAGTGGCGGAGCCGAGAGGCAGGGCGCTGGCGGCGGCTGGCCCTGGGTCCTCAGCGACCTCAAGTCGCTGCTGGAGACCGGCGCACGGCTGGCAGGCTAGTCGCGCTGGCCTGGGAAACGGTGGCGGGGGCTTGCTCACGGGCGGGCCGCCGCCGTTGTCGTCTCTGAGCGCCGACGCTCACCTTCTCCGGCTGAACCATTGCCCGTCTATACTGGCTAAAGCGTGCGAGGAGGGGCAGATGGCGGCAGCAGAACGCAATCCATTCCCGCGCATTGGCCGATACCCTGGCGTTCACGGTGACGAGCCGGTCGTGCGCGGCACCCGCGTACCGGTGCGTGCCATTGCGGTCGCCTGGCGCGCAGAGCCCAACATGGCCGCGATGTTGGCAGCGTATCCGCGCCGCATCGAAGCCGACATCCTCCAGGCCCTGGCCTACTTCCAGGCCCACCGCATCGAAATTGAGGCTCGCATCCAGGCCCAACTCGCCCTAGCGAAATGACCATTTCGGGAATGAGTTGACTCAGTCAAGTTGCGCATTCGGGGGAGTACGGTGTCCCAGACGAAGGGCCGGCTGACACTGGATATGCTGCGTGCTCAGCGGGCGGCCGTGGTGCGCATTGCGGCCGAACGCGGCGCGCGCAACGTCCGTGTGTTTGGGTCCGCCGCGCGCGGTGAGGCCCGTGAAGACAGCGATGTGGATTTCTTGGTCGAGATGGAACCGGGGCGTACGGTCCTCGACCTCAGCGAGTTGATCCTGGATCTTGAGGATGCGCTCAACCGCCGCGCTGATGTCGTCGAAATCAACCACCGGTCTCCGCACGCAGAGGAGATTCTGCGTGAAGTAGTCGCCCTGTGAGCGATGATGATTCTGAGTCAGGTTCAGCGGACCGGATCACGCCTTTCAATTGGAGCCGCTGCTGCCGTATCGCGAGCCTGCAACTCACCATGTCATCCTGAAGCGAAGCGAAGGATCTCCCAAACTGGCCGGGCTGATGTGGGAGATCCTTCGCTTCGCTCGCAGGCTCGCTGCTTTCAATGACAAATTGTGGCCGGCGCTGACGTATCGCAAGCCTGCAGCTCTCATTGTCATCCCGACCGAAACGAGCTCGGGATGACAAGATGGGTGTGCGCCGCGCTGGGCCAAGCTAGCCTTCAATGACACGTCTTTGTCATTGTGGCTTGTCGGCGGTTCCCGCCTACCATTGCTCAGGATGTCATCCTCGTTGAGGACACGGAGTGGACTGCGGAGGAGGATCGACGATGAATGGCGTCGCACACGACGAGTCCGGTCGGAGCGTGTTCGTGGGCCAGGTGCTCAAGATCGACCATGACTGGGGCAATGATTACGACGTGCAGGCTGGCGGATGGGACGGCGAGATTCCCGACACTTGGCTCTCTGAGCACGTCCTCCGCCGCTTCGAGGGGCAGCGTGTTCGCGTTACCGTCGAACTGCTCGGCGATGCATGATGTACGGCACCGTGCCTCATGACGCGGGTGACGGCAGGCGAGTCCAACGCGGCGCCGCCCGTGCGTCCTGCACGTCGCCACCGGGCCAGCATCACGACCGAGACAACTCCTGCATCATCTGGTCACCGATCAGGGCGGCGAGCCGATCACGCTCGGCAGCCGGCACCCACTCGGCCTCTGGCCGCTTGAGCAAGTGAAAGATGCCACCGCCACGGTAGGTCGGATCAAGATCGGGCATGCGGGGAACGACGTGGAAATGCAGGTGGTCGAAGCCGGCCACCTCGGCGTAGAGCACGACGTACGTCTTCGCGCAGCCCACCACCGCGCCGAGCGAAGTGGACGCCGCGCGGAGCACCTGCCCCAGTTCGGCCGCCTCCAAGGGTGACAATTCGCCGAGGCCCGTGACGTGCCGGCGCGAGATCAGGACGAGCCAGCCCGGCAGGGCGATCCAGGCGTGCGCGATGCGCCAGTGTGCACCCACGTAGACGCGGTCGCGCGGCGGCAGCGCCACCAGCCGCCCGCCCTGGTCACAGTTGAAGCACTCGGTCATCGTCGCGCCGCCCCATCTTTGCCTGGTGGCCGCGCGTTGCGGGCACGCGACCGATGGTACCCCATGCGCTGATGCTGGCTCGTGGCGCTCGGGTGTGCTGGCTGGCCTGTACTTCCTTCTTGTAGGTGAGCGGGAGCCAGCCCGCCGACCTCCCAACCCCTGATACCTTACGCCTGCCTCGGCTACGATGCACGGACAGCGAGTCGGGAGGAAGGGAGCACGGTATGGGCATGCTAGATGGCAAGGTCGCCGTCGTCACCGGATCGGGGCGCGGCATCGGGCGGGGCATCGCGCTGGCGCTGGCAGCTGCCGGCGCGAGAGTGGTGGTCAACGACCTTGGGGCGACACTGGACGGACTGGGCGAGGAGCGGACCCCCGCCGATCAGGTGGTAGACGAGATCCTCACGAACGGCGGCGCGGCCGTCACCAACTACGGGTCGGTCACGGACTGGGACGCCGCCCACGCGATGGTGCAGCAGGCCGTCGATTCATTCGGCAGCATCGACATCCTGGTCAACGTCGCCGGCATCCTGCGGGACCGCATGATCTTCAACATGACCGAAGCCGAGTGGGACGCGGTGATCGCCGTCCACCTGAAGGGCATGTTCAACTGTACGCAGGCGGCGTCCGTCTTCATGCGGCAGCAGAAGTACGGGCGCGTCATCAGCATGTCGTCGGTGTCGGCGCTCGGGTCGGCCGGCCAGCCGAACTACGGCGCGGCCAAAGCGGGCATCCTGGGCCTCACGTGGTCCACCGCGAACGCGCTCGGGCGGTACGGCGTCACCTGCAACGCGATCCTGCCGAGCGGTGCCACCCGTATGATCGACTCGACGCCGCGCGCCCGCGAGGAGTTCGAGCGCACCGGCATCTGGCCGAGCGAAGCGGCGAAGGGCACGTCGCGCGACCCTGACAACGTGGCACCGCTGGTGGTGTACCTCGCTTCAGAGGGGTCGGCACACGTCAACGGGCAGGCGTTCCACTCGTACGGCTACGGCTACACGCTGTTGGCCCAGCCCACGCCGATGCGCCGCCTTGAAGCTGACCGTCGCCTGTCGCCTGACGAGATCGCCAGCCACTTCGAGGAGACGCTTGGGGCGAACCTGCGCCCGCCGCCAGGGCTGGACTTCGGCAAGGCGCTGCCGGATCGCCCGACGGAGGAGTGGACGACGCTGCCGTCCGGGGTGCGTTTCTGGAAGAACCCGTGGGAGGAGCCGAAAGCGTAGTGTCTCCCCTCACCCCCTACCCCCTCACCCGCAAGAGGGAGAGGGGCAGGGGGTGAGGGGCCAAGAAAACGCTACAGCAGCTCCTTCGCCTTTGCCGCGATGTTCTCCGCGCTCATGCCGTACTTCGTTCGCAGCGGACCGGTCGGCCCGACCGCCGCGAACGTGTCGCCAAGCCCGATGATGCGCATCTTGATCGGGTGATGTTCCACCAGGAACTCGGCCACCGCGCCGCCGAGGCCGCCCGTCACGTGGTGCTCCTCGGCCGTCACGATGCCGCGCGTCTCGGCCGCCGCCTTCAGGAGGGCGTCGGTGTCCAGTGGCTTGATGGTGGACATGTTGAGGACGCGGGCGTTGATGCCCTCGGCCTTCAGCGCGTCCGCCGCCTGCACCGCCATCGCCACCATCACGCCGCACGCGACGATGGTCACGTCGTTGCCAGAGCGCAACTCGGTCGCCTTGCCGAGCGTGAACGCGCCGTTCGGGTCGGTGATGGCCGGGTCTAGCGTCCGGCCGCCAAGCCGGATGTAGACCGGGCCGTCAATGTCAATTGACGCCAGCGTGGCCTTGTACGTCTCGTCCACGTCGGCCGGCACGATGACGGTCATGTTGGCGAAGCTGCGCATCGTCGCCAGGTCTTCGACGGCGTGGTGCGTGCCGCCAGAGACGCCCAGCGAGATGCCGCTGGCCGCCGCCCCGATGACGACCTTCTGGTTCGCGTAGGCCACGTCGTTGCGGACCTGCTCCAGGCTGCGGGCTGTCACGAACGGCGCGTAGCCGCAGACATACGGCTTCAGGCCGACCGTCGCCAGCCCAGCCGCAATGCCGATCTTGTTCTGCTCGGCAATGCCGATCTCAAGAAAGCGGTCCGGGTACAACTCGATATACTCGCGGATGCCGAGCAGATCCTGGGTGTCCGCCGAGAGAACCACCACATCGGGATCAATCGCGCCCAACTCCAAGAGCGCCTGACCGAAGGCGAGTCGGGTCTGGCTGGCGGACTTGGTGCGCCAGTCGTTGGTTGCTACGCCTGCTGCCATGATCAGACCGTCTCCAGCTCAGCGATTGCCTTGGCGAAGATCTCTTCGTTGACTGCGTTCTGGTGCCAGAGGTACGTGTCCTCGGCGAAGCTTGCGCCCTTGCCCTTGATGGTGTGGGCAATGAACGCATTCGGCTTGTTCCGGCTGTACGGGATGCGGTCCAGCGCGTCGATGACCTCGGTCATGTTGTGGCCGTTCGCCTCGTGGACTTCCCAGCCGAACGCCCGCCACTTGTCGGCCAGCGGCTCGATGCCCATGACTTCAGCAACGCGCGCGCTCTGCGAAATTTTGTTCGAGTCGATGATCGCCGTCAGGTTGGCGAGGCGATAGTGCGCGCCGGCCATCGCCGCTTCCCAGTTCGAGCCTTCGTGCAGCTCGCCGTCACCGATCATGACGTAGGTGTGGAACGACCGGCCCTTGATGCGTGCCCCGAGCGCCATGCCCACGCCGACCGCCAGGCCGTGGCCCAGGCCACCCGTGCTCATCTCGACGCCTGGGCACTTGATGTCCGGGTGCATCCCGAACAGCGAGTCCATCGCATAGAACGATTCGACGTAACTGTCTGGCACAAAGCCGGCCAGCGCCAGCGTCGCCCCGAGGCCGGCGTTCGCGTGCCCCTTCGAGAGAACGAACCGATCCCGGTCGGCCCAATCAGGCTCGGTCGGGCGGACATTCATCTTGTAGAAGTAGAGCGCGGCCAGGATGTCCGCCGCCGACAGCGACCCACCAGCGTGGCCGGTGCCTGATGCCTTGAGTGCCCGCCAGATGTTCCGGCGGATGCCGCTCGCCTTGCCTTCCAGGCGCTGTATGAGCTCTTCGCGAGTCTCAGTCATTGAGCTCCTCTCCGTGCAGCCTCGTCGTCGTGGCGGCTCGAACGTGTAGCCCGTGACGAGGTGTCTTCAAATCCAAACTGCCGCCTATGGGGACGGTGGACGTGCCCATGTATAGCACGGCGCGGGGCATGTCACCAGCCAGGGGCACCACGCCGGCCATCTGGGCCTGCCCAGGGCAGGCCGGCAGCCCCCAGAACGAGCCGGAATCTGCCACCGCATAGCAATATCGTTTGCGCAGCGCCGGCGTTTGGCACCGGAACGCCCACCCACCCCCTGACCCCCTCCCCCGCAGCGGCGGGAGAGGGGGGAACCATCTCGAAGTTGCCCCGTCGAGTCCCAGGTTCGGGAATGCGCGTCCGATCTCCTCCCCTCGCCCGCGTACAGGAGAGGGGCCGGGGGTGAGGGGCTTCCCGCACCACGCACCACATGTGTCTGGCGACCGCTGCGGCAGCCTGTGTACACTCCCCTGACAGTCAGGTAGAGCAGGCGGTCGGCGCACGGTCGGCCAGTCAC
>JBBQBU010000371.1:0-6075 GCA_038318015.1 Chloroflexota bacterium
AGCGTACCCACCAAACGCTTCCGCGCCGCCCTCAACGACCACTATCTCAGCTCACTCCTCAATGGGTTGAGCGCCTGATCGGGTAATGCGATAGCCCTGCGCTGCCGCCGCCCGAGGTACCGATGAACGTTCCCTTCTTCCTGGTTGATGCGTTTGCCACAGCGCCGTTCGGGGCAACGCTGCGGCCGTCTGCCTGCTGGACCGCCCCGCCGATGTCACCTGGATGCACGCCGTCGTGCAGGAGACGCGCCAGCCCGCCACCGCGTTCGTCGCGCTGCTGGACGATGCGGCGGCCGGCTCACGTTGCCCTGATAGACCGATCCAACAACGGGCGCTGGCGACCGGTTATCGAGTAGTCGGCTCCTTCGCCTTCGTCTCTGCCAGCGCCGCGATCAGCCCATCAAGGTCGCGGTTCGGGTCGCGGGTCTCCGGCGTCTCGTGGCCGGGCGGGGTGGTTGCCACCCAGCGGTACATGTCGGCCGCACCGAGCAGCATCTGCGGCGTCAGCCCGACCTGCTCGAAGGTCGCCGCAATCTCTTCCATCTCCCCGACCCAGCGGTGCGCCTTCGGGGGCATCCCGAGCAGGGACTTGGCGAACCATTCGCGTAGCACCGGCTGGCTATCCAACATCTCGGCGCGCAACTGGTCTTCCAGGCCCAGCAGCCGGGCCGTCACCAGCAGCTCGGTCCCGAGCGCCTGTACGCCCTTCGTCATCGCGGCGTAGCACATCTTCAGGCCAGACGCCTGCCCGATCTGGTCGCCGACAATCGGAATGTTCAGGCCGTGCTCGGTCAAGACGGCCAGTTCGGCCGCGTTCGGGCCAGACGCGTAGATTCTCGGGTTGACCTTGCCGCGCGGCGGCCCGCCGATGATGCCGCCGTCCACGAAGCGCGCGCCTGCTGCCTCCACGATCTCGCCAATGCGGCGGGTGGAGGCCGGAGAGATGGCGTTCAGGTCGGCGTAGATCGGCGTCGCCCCGGTGGTGTGCAGCGCCCGTGCGACGCGCTCGGCGGCCCCAACGGCCTCAGAGGGCACCATCACCGACAGGATGTGCGTCGCTTCCGTGACCAGCCGCTCGACGGAGCCCACGTCTTCGAGGCCTGCCACCTCTGCCAGCGACTTGGTGCGCTCGCTGCGGGCGTCCAGCGCCACGACGACGCGGGCACTGTGCGCCGCCAGCCGCTCACCAATCGCCGCGCCCATATCTCCGGGGCTGATAATGCCAACTGTCCAGGCCATACGGGTGCCTCCTTCTCGACGTCGAGCGCGTGCGGGAGTCTGGCGCGCACCTTCATACAGTACAGGGTTTGGCCGCCGCGCTAGGGGCGAATAGTTGCAGTTGCGCCGAGTAGTTGCAGCCCTCCTGCAACCCCCAATGTCATCCTGAGCAAGGGTAGGCGGAGACCGCGGGAAAACAGCAATGACCAGAGTCCGTCATTGAAGGCTTGCTTGGTCCAGCGGGGCGCACACCCATCTGGTCATCCCGACCGAAGCGAGCTTGCGAGCGAAGCGGAGGGATCTCGTGTATGCCGCACTGGAACCTGAGATCCCTCGACTGCGCTCGCAACCTCGCTTCGCTCGGGATGACAATGGAAGTTGCAGGCTCGCGATATTGCAGCGACGCACACAATTTGTCATTGAAAGTGCAGCGAAGGATCTCCCATATCTGCGCGGCTGATTCGGGAGATCCTTCGCGACGCTCGCAAGCTCGCTGCTCAGGATGGCATTCCCTGGGCTTGCACGTGGGGCAGCCATAACGGTGCGGCGGTGTCGCCGTGGTGAGGCAATGATGGCGGGGGCAGCGTCATCGACCGGGTGGGGCACCGCGCTCCTGCACCTGTGCGCGGGCGGCGTCGGCCTGGGCAGCGTCGCCGCGCTCGTCGTACAGGGCGGCAAGCTCCAGGTGCGGCCACGGTGAGCGCGGAGCAGCCTCCGCCAGCCGCGCAAGCTCGGTGATGGCAGCGTCGGTACCGCCCCGACTGCGCCGCGCCGCCGTGACGAGCTGCCGGAACGGCTCGCGATCGCTCGGGCGTAGCTCCGCGAGCGCCGACAGCGCGACGGTGGCGCGTTCCCACTGGTCGCGGGTGCGGGCCTCCTGCGCCCAGGATTGGAGCGCGTCGCCAGCCCCGGCCCCGCGCCACGCCACCGCCGCTTCGCGCCACAGTCCGGCGTCGCGGCTGATGCGCCCAAGCTGGTATAGCGCGTAGGCGTCCCCGAACGAGGTCCGCGTACGGGCTTCGGCCAGGTACTCGCGCGCCCGGCCGCTGTCGCCGCGCGCCAACGCCACTTCCGCCAGGTTACGCCAGATCGCCGCGTCGCGGTCGTCGGCGGCCAGCGCGCGCCGCAAGAACGTGTCTGCGCGGGTCAGCGCCTGCTCGCGCTCGTCGCGGTTCAGGTCGTCGGTGAGCACCGCGCGCACCCGCTCGACGGCCCCCAGGTTCAGGAACAGCGGGCTTGCCAACGGCGTCACCGTGAACAGCAGCAGGCCCACCACGAACGCCCCGAGCACCATCGGCAGCGAGAGCATCGGCCGGACCCGCCGGAAGCCGCGATACTCGGCCATCACGCCTGCGCCGGTGCCGGCCCGGCCGCGCCCGGCCCGCGTGTTGAGCCGCGCCGCTGCTACCAGCAGCCCGAGTGCCACCAGCAGCAACACCGTGCCAACACTGGTCAGCAGCACGATCTCGGTCAGCCCCTCGAATAGTTGGACGATGGCCGCGCCGCCGCCGGACAGCGCCACGCTCCAGGCCAACGGCGACCGGGCGTTGGCGACGGCCCGGCGAGCATTGAATAAGAGGACCAGCGTCAGGCTGACCAGCCCGAACAGGCCGAGCAAGCCCTGTTCGAGATACGCTTGAATGTAGGCGTTGTGCGCGTGGCTGAAGTTCGGGCCGATGGATAGCATGTAGGCGTCATAGACATCGCGCACCGAGCGCTGGCCCAGCCCGACGCCGGTAAAGACGAAGTCATGGAGGATGGCCGCCGCGTTCTGCCAGAAGTCAAGCTTGACCGACAGCGGCAGGGCGTCCGGCGCGCCCAGGCCCGCAAGGCCACGCTCGGCGGCGGCCCACAGCCCGACCAGCACGAACGGCGTCGCCAACAGCAGCCAGCCGTAGCGCAGGCCGACCAGCACCACCAGCAGCGCCGCCATGCTGACCAACGAGCTACGGCTGCCGCTCAGGGCGATGACGGCCACGAATGCCAGGACCAGTGCGAAGCAGGCCAGTCGGGCCTTGCGGCGGGCGGCGGCCAGGGCTGGCCCCAGTGCCAACGCCAGCCCGAAGGTCGCCAGCGCGCCGACGCCAGAGGCCCGGAAACGGTACCGTTGCAGCGCCTCCGACGACCCAAGCACGAACTGGCGCAGGCCGTCCGTTGCCGCCACGAGGCCGTCGAGCGGGCCGCCAGCGACGCCCCACGGCAAGTACGGCAGGCTCACCACCAGCAGCAGGACGCTCGCGCCGGCGGTGCCGACGATGGCAAGGCCGAGCGCGCGCCGCAGTCGCCCGAGCGTGGTCGCATGGTGGACGATCAGCCAGTACAGCGCGATGGCCGCGACGATGCCGTTCAGGCGCACGCTGCCCGGCGCGGGGCTGGACGTGACTAGCATCCCGACGAGGCCGCCGCCCGCGAAGAGCATGATCGGCACGCTGAACCACGTCGCCTCGAACACCTGCCCGGTCCGGGCTAGCCGTAGCAACCACGGTAGCACGATCAGCCCGGCTGGCCAGATCACGCCGGCCGGTGCCAGCAGCAGCGCGGCAGCGTACGGCACGATGAACCATGGCTCCAGCGCCAACAGCCGGTCGGCGGTCTGCCCCAGTGCCTCGGTAGCGCGGTCTGCCGCGACGCGGATCGGGGCACGCGCGGCCGGCCGCACGACGCTGGCACCGAGCGCGCCCCCCAGCGAGCCGGCCCCGGCCTGCGCCAGCGCCAACGCGCCGCCGCCCGGACCACCAGACGCCGGCCACCCGAGCGACGCGCCGGCCCCCAGTGAGCTACTGCCGCTGGCGGCCGTGGGGTGCGGCGGCAACTGCGGCGGCTCCGCGCCGTCGCGCGCGACGCTCCAGAGCAGCCGGCGCACTTCCTCGCGGTCGCCTTCCCCGGCGATGCCCAACAACTCGTTGACCGTCTCGTCAAGCTCGGCCAGCGAGAGCGGCCAGCGCACGCCCAGCACCCGCACCACCTGCGGATGCGGCGTCGGCTGGGTGTGCTCGTCGTCGCTGTGCAGGACCTCGCGCAGCTTCTCGCCGGGGCGCGGGCCAGTCACCACAATCGGGATGTCCACGTCTGGGCGCAGGCCGCGCAGGCGGATCATCCGGCGGGCAAGGTCCGCAATGTTGATCTCCTCACCCATCTCCAGCAGGAACACGTCGCTGCCGGTGGTGAAGTTGGCCGCCTGCACGATCAGGCTGGCGGCCTCCGCGATGCTCATGAAGTAGCGCGACATGCCAGGGTCGGTGATGGTGACCGGGCCGCCCATGTCGATCTGCCGGGCGAAGGTCGGGACCACACTGCCCCGGCTCGCCAGCACGTTCCCGAAGCGGACGGCGGTGTAGTGCGTCCCGCGCGCCCGCCGCGTCGTGCCCAGTAGCTCGCAGACGCGCTTGGTCGCGCCCATGACGCTGCTCGGCTCCACGGCCTTGTCGCTGGAGACCAGCACGAACGTCTCCGCGCCGTACTCGCCGGCCAGCCGCATCATCAGGCGGGTGCCGCCGACGTTCACGCGCACGGCCTCTTCGGGGTACTCTTCCATCAGCGGTACGTGCTTGTACGCCGCCGCGTGGAAGACGAGTTGCGGGTGCTCGCCGGCGAAGAGGGCGCGCAGCCGGCGCTCGTGGGTCACGTCCCCGACGACGGGCACCAGCGTCGTGTCATCGGAGCGGAACCCCTGGAGTTCGACCGAGAGATCGTGAATGCCGCTCTCGTTGGTGTCCAGCATGATGAGGCGGGCGGGCCGGAGTTCGGCCAGTTGGCGGCACAGTTCGCTGCCGATAGAGCCGCTGGCCCCCGTCACCAGGACCGTCTTGCCGCGTACCAGATGGCGGCACTGGTCGCGGTCGATCTGCACCGAGCGCCGCCCGAGCAAGTCCTCAAAGGTCAGGTCGCCAAACAGTGACTCACCGAGCGGCCCGCCGGTTGACCGCACGGCATCGCCCTGGATCGGGGCCAGCGCGCTCGGCAGGGACTTGATCTGCGCGGGCGTCTCCTGGCAGATCTGTACGATGTCGCGCAGTTCGCGGCCGGCGATGGTGTGAATTG
Source organism: Chloroflexota bacterium (assembly GCA_038318015.1). Classification (GTDB taxonomy): domain Bacteria; phylum Chloroflexota; class UBA6077; order UBA6077; family JACCZL01; genus JADZEM01. The sequence goes on from JBBQBU010000371.1 coordinate 5,260, forward strand.
CCAGCACGATCAAGTCAACGCGCTCGCGCTCCACGACGCCGGGGATCGTGTGGCGGTCCCCGAACACTTTCCGGCCGTGGATCAACATGCCGTGCTTGCGGCGGTCGTCGTCCACAAACCCGACGACGTGGTGGCGGTCGGCCAGCGGCCCGTTCTGTAGTTGCCAGCCGAGGTGCTGGCCGGCCTCGCCCGCCCCAACGATCAGCACGCGCGTGACGCCATCGGCCGGCGGCGCGGTCAGGCGTCGCCACGTTCGGCGGATCGCGGCCAGCGGCTTGGAGCGGTAGCGGGCGGCGGTCATGCCACAGATGGCGAAGAAGCCGCCCAGGAACACCACTGAGAGCGGCATCGGGCGGAAGCCGGGCCAGGCCAGGTTCAGCCCGACGATGGCGACGGTGGCACAGCCCATCGAGACGGTGAGCGGCACCAGATCCTGCGAGGTCGCGAAACGCCACCAGCGCCGGTAGATGCCGAACGCCTCGTTACAGGCCACCACGACGAGGCTGGCGAGTACGGCGAACCAGAGCGCCGGCTCATACTCCAGCGTGGCGGTGACGCCGCGCACCAGCAGCGCCAGCGCGTACGCAAACCACACCAGTGGCAGGTCGATCACCACCCACGGGAAGAACCGCCGGGCGATTGCCGCGACACGCGTCCTGAAGTGCCCTGGCACGCCGCTCCCTGCGAGACCGAGAGACCGCCCGCGTCAAGTCCCCAGACCGCAAAGTCGGGGGCCGCACTCCCTGGGCCGACCAGCAACTGTGGCTACCAGGAGTGCAACGAGCGTCGGCCCCCATTCTACGGCGCTGCCGACCA